>NZ_JAPCJC010000009.1:0-113331 GCF_027707805.1 Aeromonas sp. QDB20
AAGGGTACCACCAATCAGCAGTTGGCCACCTCTCGCCATTCATCCATGAGTGTCGCACTTATTATCTGAATTCCCGCTCTTTAGTATAATGTATGTTTCATTGATGATTTTGGTGAATTCATCAGGTTTGCTGACAATGATTCTCTTGACGTTTTGTGATAAATATTCAAGGTAATTGATTTGTCTTTTTAAAGCAAAGGCATCATTATCAGCATATTTTTTTAAATAATCAGATGTTTTTGTTTTCAGCAATGTTTTCTCACAGCGTATTATTAATGCTGTATCAGCAAGTTTTTTATCAATGCGAGTTTTTTTGTTGAGATATTTCCACAGTGATTCTGATTTATTGCTAAGATAGATGTCAGGATCAATGGAACTGATAATACCATCTAGTCTAACCATTTTTTATAAGTCTCTTTAAGTGAAAGCTTATTATTTCTTCCCCAATGATACCAATATAATCCTTTATCTTTTTTTGCTCTGTTTCAGAAAGCGTTTTTTCACTACTCTGACGATATAATGAAAGTATGGCGTCAATTTTGTTTGATGCAAATTGGCTACATACTCGGTTACCTAAAAAGAAGCCATGAGAATATAGGTCATAAAGGTTCGCGCCAAAAGTAAGTGTATCGAAACCTGCTTTTGCTTGATCATTATCAAGTACAACAAGACATTGATTAGGAAGATCGGACAATAAAAATGGAGAGTGGGAGCTGATCACAAGCTGTATTTTCCCACTAGATAGGTTTGGGAGAACATTATTTAATTTTTCGAAAAACTGAATCTGCCATTCAGGGTGCAAATATAAGTCTCCCTCATCAATGCAGATAATTGATGCATTTCTAGAACGGAATAATGAATTGTAAATAGATGAAAAAATATTTATATATGCTTTTTGTCCAGAGCTTATTCCAAGCCAAGTGCATTCAAAATGTTGTTTTTCACTAAGGACTTCAAATATCCATTGCAATACGGAATGTGATTTTTTATTAAAGCTAATAGTGAAGCATAGTTTGTTCTTGTGATTTGTTTTTAGTGCTTCAATATCACAATCCTGTATAAGATTTTTAATGGTAGATAAATTTTCTAGAGAGTTAATTTCTATGCGAATATCATTGGTTTTTAATTTATCGAGGTTTTTTACAATGTGTTCATTTTTCTTTATTAATAGAATGTACTCCGAACATATTTCATCCATTAAGTAATCTATATTTTCATCACTTATCGATGAGCTAATAATCCTTTTTTTAATATCAACTCCAAAAATATCATTTTTTTCTTCTTCGAGGCCAACTGCTGAAACATAAGAGGAAAGCTTTTGAATTAGCAAAAGGTTAATGATGGTTATAACCTGCCTAGTAGGTGTATAACTGGCAGCCATCTTCAAAAATTTATTTATTTGTTCGTGTGTAAATGGGCTTGCTTTTTGTTCCAGATCTTTTTTTGATGGTAAAATATCACTAACAATTAAGTTCAAAGATACGAATTTGGGTCTTTCTATCTCTAGATAATTAAATTTCTCTGAATTAATAAAAACCAAATGCTCCTTGATGGAGTTCTGCCTTCGTCCTTGTTTATTTGAAGAGATATTTGCGACATCTTTGTGGAAATTATATTCTCGTCCATCAGATACATTGGAGAAAAATATCGGCTTTATGCCATTTATTTGTTTTGAATATTCAACCTGTGTAGCCTCAAAGCTTGTTGTAGGTGCCCAAGGAACTGTACGCCCCCTATTATTTGAATAGCAGGTTAAATAGTCCCTCTCTTGCGTAATAACAATAAATGGAGTTTTTAATCTGCTTAATCCTCCCTTTAGAATCATACAAATTAGTTCAAGGCAGTTAGTTTTCCCGGAGCCATTCTTTCCAATTATACCAGTTACATCTGTTATATCTGAATGGAAAAAATCTCTTGGTAGTGGGGGCTTTTCCACTCTACTTATATGGTGTTTTTCTGAGTCATATGAATAAGTAAAATCATTTGATAAGTTAAGTCCAAAGTTACGGAAGTTTCGAAACTCTTCTACCCAGATATAGCAAACTTTCATACTATCACCAGTCTCTTAATGTGAGTTTTTTAAAATATTGAGCTTGGTCATTATTGGCGTTTTTATATATATCAATACACCGGAAATCTGGGACACCCACCTTTTGGGGAGGAGAGTAACGTAACCAAAACGCACGCTACCGCCCGTGGATTACAGCTTCCAAAATGCTCCATTGACCAGTGAGGGCAGCAGCCCATCACTGATGAATAGGCACCGGATGGCTATGTTAAGCCCATAGAATCTGGTCGTGCCAGTCAAAAAGTGACGTAACTATCAGAAAAGTCGCCTTTTTTGCGCTGGCTCAAAAAATGGCAGAGGTCGGGCATCGGATTCCCATGGATCTTGATTTTATTGGGGTTGGCGAGCGTGGCGGGGAAGAGGGTGCTGGCTTGCTGTTAAGGCGGAGCTGGCCGGGGAGAATCTCGCTTAGCCAATCGGCGCTATAGTGCTGGCTATGGTGCCCTGTGCTCCGTGGCCCTGGCTGGCGAGGCGGGGGATCTGCGGCAACAATCAGCTGTTGTCATAACAGTTACTTGCAATCAGATCATCATGCAAACGGGTCACCATGCCAACACATCACAATAAGGAACGTCATATGAAGCGTATTGCCATCCTGTTCGGCCTGCTCTGCGGCAGCGTGCTGCTGGCCAATCCGGTCTTTGCCAACGACGCTGCCCAGTTGCAGTGCGAGGCGCAGGCCGCGGCGAAAAAACTGGCGGGCGCTGCCAAGACCAGCTTTGTCGGCAAGTGCGTGAAAGATGCCGCTGGCGCCGCGACCGGCCAGTGTGAGAAAGCCGCAGCCGACAAGAAGCTGGCCGGTGCGGCCAAGAACAGCTTTATCCAGAAGTGCGTGAAGACGGGGGCGGCGATGGATCCGGCGGCCAAGTGCGAGAAGGCGGCGGCCGACAAGAAGCTGGCTGGCGCGGCCAAGAACAGCTTTGTCCAGAAGTGCGTGAAGGATAGCGCCGCCAAGTAAGGGGTTTTCTTGTCCGGTGTGTTTGCGGGGGGCCAGCAGGCCCCCCGCGCTTTTTGGGGCGCGGGGGCATTATCGCTGAGCGGGTGATGCAAGGGCAGGGCTGATTAGGGGCAGCCGAGTGGCGACGAAGAGGGGCAAGCTGGGGCGGCCCTGGAGAAGTTGCCGGAACTGGGATCTCGATCGGGGCAACAGGACTTTTGTCCTGCAAGGGGAGGCGGGACGGGCGCTAGGATGGCCGCATCAAAACAAAAAAACGAGTCAAACTGGAGCACAACAACAATGACCGCTCATATCAATGCCAACCCGGGCGATTTCGCCGAGACCGTCATCATGCCGGGGGACCCGCTGCGGGCCCGCTATATCGCCGAGACCTTTCTGACCGATGCGCGCGAGGTGACCAATGTGCGCAATATGCTGGGCTACACCGGCTACTACAACGGCCAGCGTATCTCGGTGATGGGACACGGCATGGGGATCCCCTCCATGGTGCTCTACGCCCACGAGCTGGTGAACGACTTCGGGGTCAAGCGGATCATCCGTATCGGCAGTCTGGGGGCGACCCAGCGCCACGTGCAGATGCGTGACGTGATCCTGGCGCAGGCGGCGGGCACCGACTCCCCCACCAACGCCAAGCGCAGCGCCGGTTACCAGATGGCCACCTCGGCCGATTTCGCCCTGCTGCACAAGGCGTTTACCAAGGCGCAGGAGAAGGCCATTCCGGTCAAGGTGGGCAATATCTTCACCGGTGACCTCTATTACGATCCGGACGACAACCTCATTCCGGCGCTGGAGAAGTTCGGCGTGCTCGGCATCGATATGGAGGTGGCCGGTCTCTACGGGTTGGCCCATCAGCAGGGGATCGAGGCGCTCGCCATTCTGACGGTCTCCGACCACTGCCTGACCGGTGAAGAGACCACGGCCTCCGAGCGGCAGCTCTCCTTCAACCAGATGATCGAGCTGGCGCTGCACACCGCGCTGTAAGCGCCGCGGCCCGCCCAACCCTGCACGCACCCTGACCCTTATGAGAGATCCAATATGAACAATAAGCTCTCCCTCACTGCCATCAGCTTCCTGGCCAACTTCGTGATGGCCGGTTTTGCGACCCAGTTCGGCATGCTGATCGACCCCATCGCCGCCAAGTTTGGCGCCGACGTCAATCAGGTGGCCTCCATCTTCTCCCTGCTCAACGGCGGGGCGCTGGCGGGCACCATTGCCGCCTTCTTCCTGATCGAGAAGGTGGGCCTCAAGCGGATGACGCTGCTCTGCTACGGCCTGATCGCGCTGGCGGCGGCTTCGCTCCATCTGACCGGCTCGCTCTATGTGGTGATGGCGGCCATGACGGTGATCGGCCTGTGCGGCGGGGTGGGGCTCTGCATTGCAGGGACCCTGGTGGTGAGCGTCTGGCAGGCGCGGATGCAGAGCACCATGCTGGTGGTGCAGGATGCCACCTTCAACGTGGCCGGGGTGGTCTTCCCGCTTATCACCACCTACACCCTGACTCACGCCATGGCGTGGAGCTGGAGCTATCTGGCGGTGGGTGTAGTGGCGCTGGCGACCATGCTGGTGGCGGTGCTGACCAACTTCCGCAGTTGCGAGGCGGGCGGCGAGAGCGCCGGCAACGAGCACTCGGAGTGGAATCTCGGCATCATCAGCGGCGGGGTGGGGCTTTTTCTCGGCATGCTGGCGCTCTACACCTTCCTCACCTGGGCGCCCATGTTCGTGAAGAACAAGTTCGGCATCCCCTTCGAGGAGGCGGGCAACATCATCACCCAGTACTGGACGGCGGCCCTGCTCGGCGCGCTTGTCTCGACCGCCATCGTGACCCGCATTGCGATCCGCACCTTCCTCTTGGTGATCATCACGCTGGCGATGGGGATGACGGCGCTCATCGTCACCACCGACAACCTGAGCCAGCTGCCTTATCTCACCTATGGTTACGGCTTTGTCTGCGCGGCCCTCTACAACGCCTTTATCGCCTACGGGGTGTCGTTTGTGCGGCAGGCATCGAGCAAGAACGTCTCCTATATCCTCATCAGCGGCAGCGCGGGGGCCATGTTCAGCCCGGCCATCAGCGCCATGTTCGAGCAGGTGATCGGTCTGCAGGCGGTGATGTACGCCATCCCGCTTATCTACGGCGTGATCCTCGCCATGCTGGTGGCCTCGCTGCGCATGGCTCGGCCCCAGCCTTGTCTCGCCTGAGCGGGAGAGTAAACAGCAAGAGGGGCGGTATAAACCGCCCCTCTTTTTTGTCTTTAACCGGCCACTCATGCCCGCGACTTATGGCTGTTCCAGAAAGGCCTTGAGCCCCGCCAGATCGCGGATCTGCAATCCCTCCTCGCCGCGCTCTACCAGTCCTTTATCCATCAGCTCTTTCACCGCCCGCCGGTAGACCCGGTCCGTGGTGCCAAAGCGTTCCGCCTCCTGATACCCCTTGCGAAAGCCGCTCACCGGGTTGTGGTGGCAGTGGCTGTGGTAGAGATCGAGGGCGATGTTGTAGCTGATGGGGTAGAGCATGCGGCAGGTGAAGATATCCACCGTGTCCTGATAGTCGATGGCAATGGCGGTGGCAAAGAAGAGCGCCACCCTGGGGTGGGCGACCAGCGCCTGCTCCAGCTGCTCGCCATCGATGCGGGCCACCTCCAGCGGCTCCTCGGCGATGATGTCGAGCTGGCAGCGGTAGCCGGTGAAGAACTCCATCTCGCCAAACAGCTGGTGGTCGCACTCCAGGGTGCCGAGCTGAAAGCGGCGGCCATTCATGGCGGTGTGGCCCATGGCGATACGGCCGCTCTTGACCAGCACCAGATCCCGCAGCGGTTCGCCCTGGCGCATCAGGGGCTCTCCCTCGGGGATGAGACGCGGCTCCGTGATGCAGGAGCTGACCACCTGTTCGATGAGATCGTGGCCGGCTTGCCAGTGGGGCTGAAAGCGCCCCTTGAGAAGGGGTTTGAGTTGCATGGGGTTCCGGGTCGTCGCCAAACACAAACGGCTATTACACACCCTGCCGCTGGCAGACTCCAGCCCGAAGGCGATGAGGGCCGGCGTGAGCATGCGAGGGTGTGACGGAGATCGGGCTGGCGGGACTGGGGCGGACACGGCTGGAGCGGATACGGCGGGAGCACAGCCCCGCGCCATCCGGCCCAGATAATCAGGCCGGGCTCAGGGCGCCGACACTGCTCTGCTCAAGGCTGGACAGGGCCGTGCGCAGCCGGGCCAGCCCGATGGGCTTGTAGAGGCAGTCGTCCATGCCGGCGGCCAGGCAGAGTTCCCGCTCGCGCGCTGTGGCGTGGGCGGTAAAGCCCCAGATAGGCTGGGTGTGGCCGCGGGCGCGCAGGCGGCGGGTCAGCTCGAAGCCATCCATCAGCGGCATCTGGCAGTCGGTGATGACGAGATCGAAGGGCTGGCTCTGGCTGGCCTGTAGCGCCTCGGCGCCGTTGCCGCGCACGCACACCTCGTGGCCCAGGTGCTTGAGCTGCTGGCGCAGCAGCACCTGGTTGGCGTGGTTGTCGTCCACCACCAGCACCCGCAGCCGGGTTGGCGCGAACGGCCGGGGGGAGGGCACAAGCAGTGGCCCGGCCTGCGGCGACGCGGCGTCGAGGGGCTCGTGGGGGGCGGCCAGCGGGGTGAGGGGCAGCCGGATCCTGAGCTCGGTGCCGCTGCCAAGCTCGCTGCTGACCGCTATCTTGCCCCCCATCAACTGGCACAGCATGCGGGCGATATTGAGGCCAAGGCCGGTGCCGGCGAACTGGTAGGGGTCGTGGGCGCGGTAGAAGGGGCTGAACAGCCCGGGCAGCTTGTCGGGGGCGATGCCCACCCCGCTGTCGCGGATGATGAGGTGCAGCAGCGGCTGCTCCGTGCTCCCCGTGAGGCTGGCCTGCAGGCTCACCTCTCCCCGCTCGGTGAACTTGATGGCGTTGCCGAGCAGGTTGAAGACGATCTGGCGCAGGCGCAGCGGGTCGATGAGCACCCGCGGCAGGGGGGGCAGCTCGACCCGGTAGCCAAGCCCCTTCTGCTGGGCCATCCCCTTGCAGGCGCGGGCCACCGAGTGGAGCAGCGGCGCCAGCTCGCACGGCTCGGGGGCGAGCGTCAGCTGGCCCGATTCGATGCTGGAGATGTCCAGCACGTCGCCGATGAGATCGAGCAGGCCGTTGGCGGATTCGGAGGCGATGCGCAGCTGCTCGCCGGTGTGGCGGGCGAGGGCGGGATCCTGGCTCGCCAGCTCCAGCATGCCGAGAATGGCGTTCATGGGGGTGCGGATCTCGTGGCTCATGGTGGCCAGAAAGTCGCTCTTTGCCCGGCTGGCGCGGTCGGCCTGCTCCTTGGCGCGGCGCAGCGCCTCCTCCATGGTCTTGCGTTCGGTGATGTCGATCCAGCCGTTGATCACCCCGCTGATGGCGCCGCGGTAGTCAAAGTAGGGCACCATCCAGTGGTAGACGAACTGGCGCGGACCGCGCTGGCTGAAGATGCGATCCGACAGTATCGGGCTGCCGCTTCGCAGCACCTGCTGAAAATCCTGCTCCAGGGCGGCGATGGCCTCGGCGCCGAGCAGTCCCTTGAGCCCCTCGGCAAACGAGGTACCGAGTACCCGCTCGATGGGGGCGTTGAGGGTGGCCAGGTACTTGCTGTTGCAGAGGATCACCTTGCCCCCCTTGTCGCGCACCACTATGGGGTGGGGCAGGCTCTCGCCGAGCGCCTCGATGAAGCGCACGTGCTCCTCCAGCTGGCGGCGGGAGGCCTGCTCCGAGCGGGCCAGCCGGTTGAGCATACGATTGCGGTAAAACAGCAGCAGGGCGACGGCGCACAGCCCCGCCAGCAGCAGGTAGAAGTAGGGGGCGTTGCGCTCCATGAAGGTGGGGGCCGGCAGTTTGCGGTTGCGCCACTGGTAACTCATCATCGCCAGCTCGTTGGGGGCGATGGAGAGGATGGTCTTGTCGATGATGTCCATCAGCATCCGGTTGGCGGAGAGGCCTGCAAAGCCCATCCGGATGGGCTGGTCGTCGGCGGGGCCGGCGATGCGGATCTGCTGAAGCCGCCCCCCTTCCACCGCATGCTGGGCAAAATAGAGCGGCACGATGGCGGCATCGAGGCGCCCCTCGTTGACCGCCTCCATCGCCTCGTCGGCGCTCTCCAGAAAGCTCACCTGGCTGTCGCCAAGTCCTCTGGCGATGGGGTTGTAGATGGTGCTGCCCACCTGTTTGCCGGCGAGCTGTGCCAGATCACCGCTTAAGGCATCCCCCTTGCGGGCCACCAGCACATAGATGTCGTCGGTGGCGTAGGGCAGGGAGGGGCGCAGCCGATAGCCCTCGGCCACCGGGCGGGAGATGGCACCGATAAGATCCAGCTCCCCCTTGAGCAGGGCCTCCTTGCGCGCCTGCTCCGAGCCGTAACTGACGAACTTGAAGCGCAGGCCGGAGCGCTTGCTGATCTTCTCCAGCATCTCCACCGACATGCCGGTGAGCTGGTTGTCGTAGTCGCGCACCCCGTAGGGGTAGAGGTCGTCCATCAGCCACACCTTCACCGGGCCGGCGCTGGCGAGCCAGGCGCGCTCCTCGCGGCTGTAGAGATCGCTGGGGCGCTCGACGATGTCGCGGATGGGGCCGTTCCACTGGTTGAAGATGAGGCTGCGGGTGACGTCGCTCACCCCCTCCAGGGTCTGGTCGAGCAGGGCCAGCAAGCCGGGGTGAGCGGCTGACACAGCGAAGCGAAAGCCGTCTGCCGCTATGGCGGGCTGCGCCTGGCTGCGCTGGCGGATCTTGTCGAAGCGCTCGCTGTTGAGGTAGTGCAGGGAGTGGGGGTCGCTTAGCAGCAGCGGCTCGTGGCCGAAGAAGACCGCATCGAAGGCTGCCACGTTGGAGGGGTAGCTGACCAGTACCAGATCCGGGTAGTAGCGCTTGAAGGCGGCCTCGTTCACGTAGCCCCGCACGGTGGCGACCCGCTGGCCCGGCAGCAGCAGCGGCCCCTGTTCGGCGGCGAGGGCCGAGAAGACGGGGGCACTGCTGAAATAGCGCCGGCTGAGGGCGATGCCTGCCTGTTCGGCCGCGCCGAGGTTGAGGTTGCCGAGGTTGACGAGGTCGAGATCCCCGGCCCGCAGCGCCGCCAGCGCGCTGCGCGTGTCGTTGAATGCCCGCAGTTTCACCGGTTTTTGCAGCGCCCTGGCCAGGATGTCGAGGTAGTCGGCGGCGATCCCCTCGAAGTGATCATCGGGCCCGATCATGGCAAACGGGCGATAGTCGTGGCGCAGCACGCCGACCCGCAGCGCCGTCATTTCGGCGAGCCAGGGCTGGTCAGCCGTGCTGGCGGGCGCCGGGGGGCTCTGCAGGTAAGGGCGACTGTGCAGGGTGAGCGCCTGGGCGCAGAGGGGCAGCAGCAGGCAGAGCAGCAGCAGGGGTCGGATCAGGTTCATTGCCAGATTGTGCCCCTCCCGCCGGTTGGATGGTGATTGAAAGCGGCGATTCTACCGAAGAGCGACGCACAATGAACCTTTAATCAGCAGTTTGTCAGTGCAAACGGCAAGGCCGTGGGCGGGGCGGGACTCGCCAGCGGCCTGCCAACTGTCCGCCCTGACTCCTGATTTGGACAGGGGCAGGCACGGCAGAGGACTCACACACCCTCGCCATCGGCGGCGACTCTGGCCCGTCCTGCCTCTTTGGCCCGGTAGAGCTGGCGGTCGGCCGCCTCCAGCAGCTGTTGCGGCGTGCCGGTCTGGCTGGGGATGGCACAGACCACGCCAAGGGAGATGGTCACCACCCTGGCCACCTCGGAGGCGAGGTGCTCGATGGCCAGCTCGCGCACGGCGCTGCACATGCTGTCGGCGAGATGGACGGCGCTGGCCAGGGGGGTGTTGGGCAGCACGCAGGCAAACTCCTCACCGCCGTAGCGGGCCACCAGATCGTGCGGCCTGCCCAGCCGCTCGGCCAGCACGGCGGCGATGGCCTGCAGGCAGTGATCGCCGGCCTGATGGCCATAGCGGTCGTTGTAGCGCTTGAAGTAATCGACATCGAGCATGATGAGGGAGAGAGGGGTGTTGTCCCGGCAACCCTGGCGCCACTGCCGCATCAGCTCATCATCGAACTGGCGCCGGTTCGGTATGCCGGTGAGGCCGTCGAGCATGGCCAGGTTGCGCAGCAAGTCCCCCTGCAGCTTGAGGGTGATGTGGGTCTTCACCCTGGCCCTGACGATGTTGGGGCTGATGGGCTTGCTGATGAAATCCACCGCGCCGAGGGCCAGGCCGTACTCTTCGTCCGTTTCCTCCTGCTGGGCCGTGACGAAGATGACGGGAATGTCCCGGGTGTCGGGATCCGCCTTGAGTTGCTGGCAGACCTCGTGGCCGCTCATGCCGTCCATGATGACGTCCAGCAAGACAAGGTCGGGCAGCAGGCTGCGGCAGAGGGCAAGAGCCTGCTCCCCGCTGGTCGCCATGAAAATCTCGCACTCTTCGCGAAAGAGCTGGTGCAGCAGCCTGATGTTGATCGCCTGATCATCGACGATCAGCAGTTTGGGGCGACGGTTGGTGGGCAGGTTCCAGGGGACCATCTTGGGCTCCATCATTGGTTGTCGCACAGGGATTTCCCCAACTTGAGGGCGGCGCCGAACTCCAGGTTGTCGATCAGGCCGGCAAACTGGCGAAAGGTGGTGTGCAGCTGCGGCGGCGTCTTGGGTGCCAGGGCCTCGGTCAGCTCGACCGCCGCCAGATTGCCATCCTCCAGCAGCGCCAGGATGTGCTGCATGGCCTCCCGCCATTCGGCGAGGGACAAGGCATCATCGGCCGGCTGTGCGGTGGTATCGGGGGGCGGGGCGAAAGCTTTTTCGAGGCTCTCCAGGCTGAGCCGCACCGTCTCCTGCAACAGCTGCAGCCAGCCGGCGTCAGCCAGCAGCGCAGCGGCCTGCGGCTGGTCGGCGTGGAGCAGGGCCTGCTCCTGCGCCTTGGCCAGGGTGGCCAGTCGGCAGGCCCCCATGGTGCTGGCGCTGCCCTTGATCGCGTGCAATATGCGACAGGCCTCCGTGACCTGGCCAGCGGCGATGGCCTGGTGCAAGGCCTCCAGCTGTTCTGCCATGTCGGGGCCGAACAGGCTCAGGATCCGTTGCAGCAGTTCGATATCGTTGTCAAAACGCTGGCGTATGACGGATTCCGCTTCCAGCAGGGCTTCGCTGGCAGCAGGGGGCTGGGCAAGGGCTGGCTGGTCAGCCTTGCCAAGCTGGGCCAGCAGGGTGGAGACCAGCTGTTCGAGGGCAATGGGCTTGCCCACATGCTCATTCATGCCGGCAGCCAGGC
This sequence comes from Aeromonas sp. QDB20, assembly GCF_027707805.1. Taxonomy (NCBI): domain Bacteria; kingdom Pseudomonadati; phylum Pseudomonadota; class Gammaproteobacteria; order Aeromonadales; family Aeromonadaceae; genus Aeromonas; species Aeromonas sp. QDB20. The sequence continues at coordinate 11,296 of NZ_JAPCJC010000009.1, forward strand.
AGAGCTGGCGATCCGCTTCCGAGGCGTTGGCGGTCATGGCGATGATGGGCAGGTTGGCAAACTGCGGGTGGGCCCGGATCTGGCGGGTGGCCTCCAGCCCGTCAATATCCGGCATCTGCATGTCGATCAGCACGGCATCAAACGAGGGGGCTTGCTGCAACACCATGGCGACCCCGTCCCGCCCGCATTCGGCCAGCAGCACCCTGGCCCCTTCGCAGCTCAGCAACTCGCAGGCGACCTGGCGGTTGAGCAGATTGTCCTCCACCACCAGCAGGGTGAGACCACTCAGCCGGCGGGTGTGCTGGGCAGGGAGAGCGGGCGCGGCGTCCTGGCCATGGAGGGCCTGATAGATGGCCTCTGCCAGCTGCTTGGGTGTCACGGGTTTGGTCAGCAGGCTGACGAAGGGGGTGGCGCCCGACTGGTGCGACTCGGTGAACACCTCGTGGCCGTAGGCGGTGACCATGATGACTCCGGGGGCCGGGTCTTGCCCGGCCTGTTGCCGGATCTGGGCGGCGGCATTCAGTCCATCCATGCCCGGCATGCTCCAGTCCATCAGCACTATGTCGAAGGGACGGCCCAGAGCACGGGCCTCGCCGACGCGGCGGACGGCTTCTGCCCCCGAGTGGACCAGCTCGGCCTGCCAGCCGAGCTGCAGCAGGGTGCGTTGCAGCAGCTCTGCCGCCAGCTCGCTGTCGTCGACCACCAGAATGTAGGGGGGCGGTGCCATGTCCGGACAGGCCTCCTTGAGAGACTGGGGGGCGGCCTGTGCCAGGGTGATGTCGAACCAGAAGCGGCTGCCACGGCCAGGTTCACTCTCGACCCGCAGCTCTGCCCCCATCAGCTTGAGCAGGCGTTTGCAGATCACCAGCCCCAGCCCGGAGCCGCCGAAGCGACGGGTGGTGGAGGCTTCGGCTTGGGTGAAGCTCTCGAAGATGCGCTCCAGCTGGTGGGCGCTGATGCCGATGCCGCTGTCGGTGACGGCCACGCGGATGGTGACCGTCTGCTCATGGCGGGCCAGCAGCGCCATGGTGATCACCACTTGGCCCTTGATGGTGAACTTGAGGGCATTGCCCGCCAGGTTGGTGAGCACCTGCTGCAGGCGCATGCTGTCACCGATCAGGAGATTGGGCAGGTGGGGGTCGATATCGAACATGACCTCGATCTCTTTCTGGCGCTGGTTGCCGTCCAGTACGATGGCCAGGTCCCGCATCAGCAGCTCGATGTCGAAGGGGTGCAGATCGAGCTGCAGTTTGCTGGCCTCGATCTTCGAGTAGTCGAGAATGTCGTTGAGCAAGCCCAGCAGGGAGTTGGCCGCCGAGTGCGCCTTGACCACATAGTCGAGCTGGCGGGCGGTGAGTTCGGTGTACTGGATCAGCTGCAACATGCCGAGCACGGCGTTGAGGGGGGTGCGGATCTCGTGGCTCATGTTGGCGAGGAAGGAGGACTTGGTCTGGCTGGCGGCATCTGCCTGCTCTTTGGCATAGAGCAGGCGGGACTCCAGCTCGGTCTGGGCTGTGATGTCCCGGTTGAAGCCGATGACGCGCAGCGCCTGACCGCTGCTGTCCCGCTCCACCTTGGCCCCGGCCTGGATCACCCGGTGATCGCCGTTGTCCTGCATCACCCGAAAGACGGGGTCGTAGATGCCGGTGCCGGCCACGGCGCGGTTCAGGCTGGCGGTGGTGGCCGCCAGATCGTCCGGGTGCACCCGGTTTGCCCAGTGCTGGTAGTTGAGCCCCTCGTCCCTGAGCGTCAGCGGCAGATCGTAGAGCTCGAACATGCGGTTGTTCCAGCTCAGGGCGTTGCTGTCGAGCTCCCATGACCAGATCCCCAGCTCGGCCACGTCGGCCGCCATCTGCAGCTGATCGCGGGTCGACAGGATCTCGTTGCGCTGGGCCAGCTGCTGGGTCATGTCGGTCATGATGCAGACGAACATGCTGGAGCCCGCCGCCTGCATCCGGCCGATCGACATCTGCAGCGGGAACTCGCTGCCATCGCGCCGACGCCCGATAAACTCCCTCTCCATCAGGGCGGCCAGCTGGTTGTCGCTGAGGGAACCGAGTGGCACCTCACCCAGCGCGTGCTCATCGCTGCTTTGCAACAGGGTCTGCACCTGTCGGCCCTGGATCTCGCCGGCCTGATAGCCGAAGGTGGTCTGACCGGCCGGGTTGAGGGAGTGAATGCGACCGTCAGGATCCATGGTCATGATGGGGTTGACGGCGGTGTCCAGGATGGCGCGGGTGACCTCGAGACTCTCGGCCAGCTTCTTCTCGGCCGCCTTGCTGTCGGTGATGTCCAGGCCGATACCAAGGTAGCCCTGACTGCGCCCCTGTTCATCACGGATGGCGGTGATCACCAGGGTGACGGGGAAGCGGCTGCCATCCTTGCGCACGTAGGTCCACTCCCGGCTCTCCGCCCCTTCCCGTTCCGGTTTGTAGACGAACACCTGGAAACCGCTGATCTGCTCGCCGTACTGGGTGCTGAGCTCGACACTGCGGGCCTGCATCTCGTCGCGGGTGTGGAAGATGCCGGGGGTCTCCTTGCCGACCACGTCGGCGGCGCTGTATCCCAGCAGCTGCTCGGCCCCCTCGTTGAACAGGGTGATGGTGCCCTCCAGATCGGCCGCTATGATGGAGATTGCGGAGGCGGAGCGCAGGACGTTGCTCAATAACACGTTGATCTTGCTCAGCTCAGCCGTGCGCTCTGCCACCTGATGTTCCAGATTGGCGTTGAGCTCCAGGATCTTGGCCTCTGCCTGTTTCTGGGCCGTGATGTCCCGGATGGTCTCTGAGGTGCCGACCAGCTTGCCCTGATGGTCATAGATGGGGGCGATGGAGATGGAGAGATCCAGCAGATGGCCGTCCCTGTGGCGACGCCGGGCGGAGAAGCTCGGGATCCGGACGCCCTGCCTGAGGTCGGCGAGCCGCGCTTTCTCGCCGGCGCTGTCGTGATCCGTCTGAAACAGTGCACTGTCGGTACGGGTCAGCGCCTCGCCGGCAGGGTAACCGAACAGATCTTCGGCCCCCTTGTTCCAGCTTACGATGACGCCGTTCAGGGTCTTGGCGATGATGCCGTCACTGGCACCGGCCACGATGGCGGCCAGCCTGGCCTGTTCCTCAATGAGTTGCAGACGTTGCTGTTGCCCCTGAGCCCGCATGCGCGCGAGCAGGGTGAGCAGCAGAGTGAAGAGGCCGCCGGTGAACAACACCACATAGGGGGAGGTCTGGTTGAGCTGCGCCACGAACAGGGGGTGGGCGTCGAGCCTGATCTGCCAGCGGCGGCCATGAATTTCCCGCTCGGCGGCTCTGGACATGGTGATGTGGTGCGGATTGCGCGACTCGTGGTCGATGGCACTGGTATAGAAGGGCTGGATATGCCGGGGGTCGGTCACATCGATCAGTCTGATGTGAAAGGCCGGGCTCTCCAGATGCAGGGCGTCCAGCAACTCTTCCATCAGCAAGGGGGTATAGCTCCAGCCAAACCCGGCGGCCTCTCGCTCCTCGGGAGTCGCTGGAGTGGTCACGGTGCGGTAGATGGGCATCAGCATCAGAAAGGATTGCCTTGGCTTGCCCGTGGCCTGTACCAGGGTGATGGGGGGGGTCAGCCGTACCTCGCCGCTGCGGATAGCGGCGAGGGCCGCCTCACGGCGTGAGGGTTCCGAGGCGATGTCCAGCCCGATGGCCGCCTTGTTGCGTGATAGCGGCTCGATAAACTGGATGATGAAATGTTCACCCCGATAGGGCGAGAGCAGCTGAAGGGTGAAACCTGGCCGCCCATCTCGTCGGGCGCGCTGGATGAAGTCGTCGAGATAGGCATCCTTCACTCGCCTGATGAAGCCAAAACCCCGGGCACCGGGGAATTCACTGTCCACATCCCTGGTCAGGCTGTAACGAACGAAGTCCTCGTTGTTGAAGGCGTGTTCGCCGGCGGTCAGGATGGCGCCACGTACCCCTCTGAGACCGTACTGATACAGATCGAGTCGCGCCTTGACGGTATCTGCGACGTGCTCCGTGGCAGCCGTGATGCTGGCTTGCACCTGCTTGTCATTGCTGTAATGGAGGAGGAGGGTGCCGAGCAGGGAGAGCAGCAGGCCGATGAGCAATACCAGGCCTGCACTGCGGTTCAACCCTAAAAAGGGGTGGTGATTGCGCAAGCTGAAGCCTCCTTGCCTCGCTGATGACGTAGAGCACACCCGATACGACTATTGAGTCGCGTTAATGCATTGAAAGTAAACCCTGATATCCCGCATTCAAAACGCAGAGCGCGAAGGGGGGCGCTCTGCGTCGATCCCAAGTGGTATCAAATGAGTTGCAACATAACTTAGCATTAATCGCAGGCGTTTGTATCCGATTCTCCTGCTCGTCACCTTGGCCTGAACGGCAGCCGCGTCTATGCAAAGCGGTAGGAGCCCATGTAAAGGCTGCCGCCATCCCAGCTGTCGTGCAGCTTGACCGGCTTGTCCTGGCCGGCGGCGCCAAGCGCCACGAACAGCGGGCGCAGGTGATCGTCGTGGGGATGGGATTCCACCGCCCCCGGCGCGCGGGCGCGGTAATCTTCCAGCGCCGCTCTGTCACCCTCGGCCATGGTTAGCTCCAGCCAGTCGACGAAACTGCGGGCCCAGCCCGGCACCGGCGAGTTTTCCGGCCCCAGCGCCCGCAGGTTGTGGGTGATGGCGCCGGAGGCCAGGATGCCGATCCCCTGGGCACGCAGCTGCTGCAGCGCCTCCCCCAGCTGCCACAGCTGGCGCGGGGTGAAGCTGGCCGGGATGGAGAGCTGCACCAGCGGGACAGTGCTGGCGGGATCCATCAGCGAGAGCGGCGACCAGACCCCGTGATCCAGCTCGCGGCGCACCGGCTCGGCGGGCAGGCCCGCCAGCAGCAGCTGATCGCTCACCGCCTCCTGCAGCCAGAGCGGGCTGCTGGCCGGCCAGCGGATGTGGTAGAGCGGCTCGGGGAAGCCGTAGAAGTCGTACATCAGGGTCGGATTGGGCTCGACGTTGATCTGCAGCTCGCTGCGGGTAAACCAGTGGGCCGAGATGACCACCAGCCCCTTGAGATCGCCAAGGCGCAGATTTTTGAGGAAGTGGGTCGCCGGCTGGTCGCGCAGAACCAGATCCGGGGCGCCATGGGAGATGAACCAGACGGGGGCGATAGACATGACAGACTCCATATGCGTTGTACCGGTGCGAGGCGCACCGAAAACCCAGGGCCAGGGCGACATGCCGCTGACGATATGGTCATTATCTGCCCCGAAATGTAAGTTAACAATCCGGCTTTATGAATAAGCACTGTTCACTATTGGTTGATAGTGATGGGTGGGAAGGAGGGGAGAGCACCAATAACAAGGCCGGCGCAGTGGCCGGCCCTGGGGGAGCTGGCAGGCGACAGGCCTGCCATCAACAATTTACTGAATACCCAGCAACTCCACATCGAAGATCAGCACGGGCGCTGGGTGGGATCTGGCCGGTTTACTGAATACCCAGCAGCTCCACGTCGAAGATCAAAACGGATCCCGGCGGGATTTTGCCGGCGGCGCGATCGCCGTAGGCCAGATTGGCGGGGATGTAGAAGCGGGTCTTCTCCCCTTCCACCATCAGCTGCACCCCTTCGGTCCAGCCCTTGATCACCTGGTTGAGGCCGAACTCGATGGGCTCGCCGCGGGCGACCGAGCTGTCGAAGACGGTGCCGTCCAGCAGCTTGCCCTCGTAGTGCACCTTCACCTTGCTGGTGGCGGTGGGGTGAACGGTGCCGGTGCCCGGGGTCAGCACTTCGTACTGCAGGCCGGAGGCGGTGGTGGTCACCAGGGGTTTTTCCTTGTTGGCGGCGAGGAACTCGGCCCCCTTGCGCACATTCTCTTCCGCCAGCTTCCTGTTGTTGCTGCTCGAGTAGAAGTAGTAGGCGACGCCGGCAACCAGCAGCGCGATCAGAACGAGTTTCATCGGGTATCCCTATGTCGTGAAATGCCGGGAGGGCAGTGAGTGCGGCATCTTATCCCAGCCGGGGCGTCAGGGCGAGCCGGCGGGCGGCAAGATGTGACTGGACGGGCAAAGCCAGAGCCGAGGGACGCAGCGCATCCCCCGGCCCCTGTCGTTACTTGGCGGCCACCATCATCAGGGCGGGCAGGGCGAAGAAGAGGCCCGCCACGTAGCCGAGCGCCAGCAGCTTGTTCTCGCTGCCGACCCGGGCCAGCCCCTCGGCCGCCTTGACCGGCAGCTCGCGCAGGAAGGGCACCCCGTAGATGAGCACCACGGCGAACAGGTTGAACAGCACGTGCACCAGGGCGATGGTCAGCGCCAGCTTGGCCCCGGCACCACTGATGGCGGTGGCGGCCAGCAGGGCGGTGATGGTGGTGCCGATATTGGCGCCCAGGGTGAAGGGGTAGAGCTGACGGGTGCTGAACACGCCGCCGCCGGCCAGCGGGATCATCAGGCTGGTGGTGGTGGAAGAGGACTGCACCATCACGGTAACCAGGGTGCCGGAGGCGATGCCGGTCAGCGGGCCGCGGCCCAGCGCCTTGTGCAGCACCTCTTTGGCACGGCCGACCAGCACCCGTTGCAGCACCTTGCCGAGCCAGGTGACGCAGCCGAGGATCAGCAGGATGCCGATGACGATGGTGGCGATGGCCGGCCCTTTGCCCGGCAAGAAGGCCACCAGGTCATCGATGAAGTTGAGGGCCGGGGAGATGAGGGGCTTCATGAAATCCATCCCCTTCATCGACATGTCGGCGGAGCCTACCAGCAGGGTGGCCAGCGCCTCGGCACTCTTTTGTAGCAGACCGAACATCAGCTCAAGCGGCAGGAAGATGAACACCGCCAGCAGGTTGAAGAAGTCATGCACGGTGGCGGCGGCAAAGGCGCGGCGAAACTCGCCCCGATCCCGGATATGGCCGAGGGAGACGATGGTGTTGGTGATGGTGGTGCCGAGGTTGGCGCCCATCACCATGGGGATGGCCATGCCGATGGGCAGGCCGCCGGCCACCAGACCGACGATCACCGAGGTGACCGTGCTGGAGGATTGCACCAGCGCGGTGGCCAGGATGCCGAGCAGCAGGGCGACGAAGGGGTTGTTGGCGAAGGCGAAGATCTGGGCCGCGCCCTCGGCGCCGCCGGAGAAGCCTTTGAAGCCGTGGGAGACGGCGCCGACGGCAACCAGGATCAGGTAGATCAGGGTGATCACAGCGAGCCAGTTGAACAGTGGGCCAGTACGACGGGTCTGCTGTTGTGCAAAAGATGGGGTGCTGTGCATGAAGCCTCTTGGGACAGTCTGCTTGAAAATGGACGGGCGCATTACAGCAGGGCACCATGACAGAAATATGACAAAGTGACACTTTTGTGATGATTTGATGACATGGTCGGATGGGGAAGATGGGACAGAAGGTGTCGGATTGGGCCGGGAACTCGCCCCGTTTGGCTGCGAATGTGTCTGGCGGCTTGCAGCCGGGGGACAGGGCGTTATGCTGCGGTCTTTCTTATCTCAACCAACGTGGTGTTGTTATGCGTGCATGGGTGTTGTGTCTGTCCCTGGGTCTGCTGTCTGTCGGTGCCCAGGCGAGCGTGTTGAAATCCGAGTGCAACCTCGACAAGGCAATGAAGAACGAGGCGCTCAATGCGACCCTGGGGGTCAAGGGGCGCTGTGATACCGACAAGCTGGTGCGCCAGCAGAAAGAGAAGGCCGGGGCCGAGGTGAAGAAGCACACCACGGATGTGCTGGAGAAGAAAACCGCCGGCCTCAAGGAGGGCAAGAGCCAGCTGCAGGGGACCCAGCAGAAGGTCGATCAGGCCGGTCAGCAGCTAAAGCAGACCCAGCAGGATGTGAAGGCGGTGGCCAAGGATCCGCTCAAGGCGGCCGCCACCGCGGTGATCAACCAGGGCTGAGCCCGGCCACCGCGAGGGCGGTGATCAGATGACGTGCACGAAGAAGGGGAGCCATGGCTCCCCTTCTGCTTGGTTGGCGCTGGCCGCTTACTGCGAGTCGGCCGCCTCTTCGTACTGACGGAAGGGGATGCGGAACACCGCGAGGCGCAGGAACAGGTAGGTGACGCCGAGGCCGGCCCAGATCAGGCCCAGCTCCAGCGAGCTCTGCTCCAGATTGATCCAGAGCGCGCCTATGGTGGCGGCACCCAGCAGCGGCAGCAGCAGGAACAGCAGGTGCTCCTTGAGGCTCTTGTTGCGCTTCTCGCGCACCCAGAACTGACCGATGACCGACAGGTTGACGAAGGTGAAGGCCACCAGGGCACCGAAGTTCACCAGCGCCAGCGCCATGTCCAGATCGAACGACACCGCGGAGAGGGCCAGGGCACCCACCATCAGCACGTTGATGGCCGGGGTGCGGTATTTCGGGTGGATGTAGCCGAATACCCGCTCCGGGATCATGCGATCGCGCCCCATCACGTAGAGGATGCGCGACACGCCGGCGTGGGCGGCCATGCCGGAGGCCAGCACGGCAACCGTGGTGCACACCAGTACCACGCTCTGGAACAGGGTGCCGCCGACGTAGAGGGCGATCTCCGGCAGCACGGCGTCCGGCTCCTTGAAGCGGGCCAGATCCGGGAAGTAGAGCTGCAGGAAGTAGGAGACGGTGACGAAGATGATGCCGCCGATGAGCGCAGTCAGCACGATGGCGCGCGGGATCACCTTGCCGGCGTTGGGGGTCTCTTCGGAGAGCGAGCTCAAGCCGTCGAAGCCCAGGAACGAGAAGCAGAGGATGGTCGCGCCGGTGAACAGCGGCACCATGCCGGCCGATTCGAAGTGGAACGGACGGCTGCTCAGCAGGGTCGCAGCCCCTTCACCCTGATAGATGCCCCAGCCCATCAGGCCGAGGAAGACGGTGATGATGGCCAGCTGGATGAAGACGATGACGCCGTTGAAGTTGGCCACCAGGTTGATGCCGCGCAGGTTGAGGAAGGTCATCACGGTCACCAGACCGAAGATGAAGATCCAGGGCTCGACGCCGGGGAACATGGCGGTCAGGTAGATCTTGGCCAGCAGGATGTTGATCATCGGCATGAACATGTAGTCGAGCAGGGAAGACCAGCCGACCATGAAGCCGATGTAGGGGTTGAACACCTTCTGGGCGTAGGTATAGGCAGAGCCCGCGGAGGGGAACTTGCGCACCAGGTGGCCGTAGCTGATGGCGGTCAGCAGGATGCCGCCGAGCGCCAGCAGATAGGCGGTGGCGACGCGGCCTTCGGTAATGTCACCGACGATGGCGAAGGTATCGAATACCGCCATGGGTGTGAGGTAAGCCAGACCCATCACCACTACCTGGAAGAGGGTGAGCGTCTTGAGCAGCTTGGCACCGGCCATCACGCTTTCTCCTCTGTGATCGCCAGGGCGGCGAAGGGGGACGGGATCAGGGACGCAGCGCGTCGCTGGACACAGGGGGCGCCGGTCTGTGGCACAGACAAGTGGCGCACGCCGGCGGGGACCGGCAGGAAAGCAATGAAATGCCCCATGTATTTCCTCACAACGTCGGGAGATTGCCTGGCAATCTCGGTATCAATTCCGGTACAAAGTCCGGCCTCTTGGTGAATGTGGTTTACCCCTTAAAAACGAAGAACCGATGTTGCAAAAAACATCGGCTCTCAGGGGCGGCGTATTGTGCCCTCAGGGGGGGGAGGACACAAGCAAAAATGCCCCCGTCGGGGGATTTTGTTGACCTGGGTCAGGTCGGGGTTGCGCCCCCGGCTGGCAGCCTGTGCTGACAGGGGCGCGAGCGGAGCCGCTCTGGCGCGAAGGCCGCTGTCACGGCGGATGAACAGGGGTAAAAAAACGCCCGCGAAAGGCGGGCGCAGTAGTCATGAAAGGGGGCTCAGGAGGCGTCGGTTTCGGGCCGGCGCAGCTGGACCCGGAACACGGTGAGGCGCAGCAGCAGATAGAGGGCGCCGAGGGCGGCCCAGATCAGCCCCAGCTCGAAGGAGGCCGGCTCCAGATTGAGCCAGAGCACGCCGATGCAGGCGGCGCCACACAGGGGCAGCAGCAGGAAGATCAGGTGATCCCGCAGCGTCTTGTTGTGACCGAGCTTGACGTAGAAGTGTGCAATCACCGCCAGATTGACGAAGGTGAAGGCCACCAGCGCGCCGAAGTTGATCAGTGCCAGCGCCATCTCCAGATCGAACGACACCGCCGAGAGGGCCAGGATCCCCACCAGCAGCACGTTCAGCGCCGGGGTCTGCCAGGTCGGGTGGATATAGGCGAAGAAGCGGCTCGGCAGGGCGCGATCCCGTCCCATCACGTAGAGCAGGCGCGACACGCCGGCGTGGGAGGCGAGCCCCGAGGCCAGCACCGCCACCGTGGTGCAGACCAGCACCACCGCCTGGAACAGCTTGCCGCCCACATAGAGGGCGATCTCCGGCAGTACCGCATCCGGCTGCTGGAAGCGGGAGATGTCCGGGAAGAACAGCTGCAGGAAGTAGGAGACGGAGATGAACAGCACGCCGCCGATCAGCGCCGTCAGCACGATGGCGCGGGGGATCACCCGATCCGCGTTCGGCGTCTCTTCCGACAGGGTGGTGATGGCGTCAAAGCCGAGGAACGACAGACAGAGGATGGAGGCGCCGGTGAGCAGGGGGGCCACCGCCATCTGATCGGAGAAGAAGGGACGGCTGCTCGCCACCGTGCCAAGCCCCTCGCCATGGTAGACACCCCAGGCGATGAGGCCGATGAAGACGGCGATGATGCTGAACTGCATGATGACGATCAGGCTGTTGAAGTTGGCCACCAGCTTGATGCCGCGCAGGTTCAGGAAGGTCATGACGGCGGCCAGCCCCAGGATGTAGGTCCAGGGTTCCACGCTCGGGAACAGGGCCTCCATGTAGATCTTGGCCAGCAGCATGTTGATCATCGGCATGAACATGTAGTCGAGCAGGGAGACCCAGCCCACCATGAAGCCCACGTAAGGGTGGAACACCTTCTGGGCATAGGTGTAGGCGGAGCCTGCCGAGGGAAACTTGCGTACCAGGTGGCCGTAACTCATGGCGGTGAACAGCATGCCGATGAGGGCGAACAGGTAGGCGGTGGGCACATGGCCTTCGGTGATTTCGGTGACGATGCCGAAGGTGTCAAACACCGCCATGGGGGTCAGGTAGGCCAGACCCATGATGACGACGTGCCACAGCTTCAGGCTTTTTTTCAGGCCGACGGGTTGGGCATTCATTGTGCTTTCCCCTCAATCCGGGCCGAAGGGATCAGGCTGACGGCATCAACCTGGGCATAGGGGGCGCCAGCAATGCGGCGCAGACCGGCGCGGGCCGGCAGGAAAGCAGTGAAATACCCCATGGTGTTCCTCACTAGAGAAGCGGGTGTCGTGAGATGGCAACCCATCTCGCTATCTTTTCCGGTCGGTTCCGGCCTCGTTGTGGATTTGTTTGCCGCAAAAAAAGAACCTGACTCAGCAAGTGGTCGGTCCTTTTACGCGGCGGCGCATTGTGCATTCGTGTTGCCCCCTTGACAAGCATATCAAGGGGGCAAAAACGCATTTTTTTGCACTAATGGGCGAATGCTCTGTTTCAGATCAGGCGTGAGCCGCCTGCAGGGCCTGTTCAAGCAGGGTCAGCCCCTCCTCGATGATGGCCGGCGAGGCCGTCAGCGGCGCCAGGAAGCGGATGACGTTGGCGCGCACACCGCAGGCCAGCAGCACCAGCCCGCGCTTGCCCGCCTCGGCCACCAGTCGCTTGGTGAGGTCGGCATCCGGCTGGCTTGCATCGCGCTGCTTGACCAGCTCCATGGCCACCATGGCGCCGGGGCCGCGGATGTCGCCGATGCAGTCAAAACGCTCGGCCAGCTGTTGCAGGCGCGCCTTGATCTGCTCGCCCTGGGCCTGGGCCTGCTGGTTGAGACGCTCCTCTTCGATCACCTCCAGCACCGCCAGGGCGGCGGCGCAGGCGATGGGGGAGCCGGCATAGGTGCCGCCCAGGCCACCCGGCTTGGCGGCGTTCATCACCTCCGCCTTGCCCACCACGGCGGAGAGCGGGAAGCCGCCGGCCAGGCTCTTGGCGAGCGTCATGATGTCCGGCTCGATGCCGCTGTATTCGGTGGCGAAGGTCTTGCCGGTGCGACAGAAACCGCTCTGGATCTCGTCGCAGATGAGCAGGATGCCGTGCTGATCGCACAGCTGGCGCAGGCGCTGCATGAAGCTGGCGGAGGCGGGGTAGAAGCCCCCTTCACCCTGCACCGGTTCGATGATGATGGCGGCCACCCGGGTCGGTTCGATATCCGAGCTGAAGCAGAGATCCAGCGCGGCCAGCGCATCGGCCTCGCTCACTCCCAGATAGTCGCTTGGGAAGGGCAGGTGATAGACCTCGCCAGGGAAGGGGCCGAAACCGGTCTTGTAGGGCACCACCTTGCCGGTGAGCGCCATCCCCATCATGGTGCGGCCGTGAAAGCCCCCCTTGAAGGCGATGGTGCCGCTGCGGCCGGTGTGGGCGCGGGCGATCTTGATGGCGTTCTCTACCGCCTCGGCACCGGTGGAGAGAAACAGGGTGCGTTTCGGGGTGGGGCCGGGCACCAGGGCATTCAACTTCTCCGCCAGCTCGATATAGCCGGGGTAGGGGGTGACCTGGAAGCAGGTGTGGCTGAATTTTTCCAGCTGCGCGCGCACCGCGGCCACCACTCTCGGGTGGTTGTGGCCGGTGTTGAGCACGGCGATGCCGGAGGCAAAATCGATGTAGCGGTTGCCCTCCACATCCCACAGTTCGGCGTTTTGCGCCCGGTCGATAAACACCGGCAGCAGGGTGCCGACACCGTTGACCACGGCGGCTTCACGGCGCGCTTGCCACGCCTTGTTTGATGCTGACTGACTCATCTTTCCTCCCTGAGGGGCCGGGGGCCCCTGTCTCAATGTGGCGAGGCCCCTTGGGAGCACTCACTTCGTCCTTGTTAAGCGATATGGCTGCGCCGGCGGGTGGCAGGCCCCTGTTGCAGGCCCGGCCGCCGGCGCAAGATGTGACTGCCTAGCGGATGCCGCCGAAGCAGAGGTATTTGGTCTCGAGGTACTCCTCCAGCCCCTCGGCCGCCCCTTCACGACCCAGGCCCGACTCCTTGATGCCACCAAAGGGGGCCAATTCGGTCGAGATGATCCCCTCGTTGATGCCGACCATGCCGTATTCGAGCTGCTCGGCCACCCGCCAGACGCGGGCGATGTCACGGCCATAGAAGTAGGCGGCCAGACCATAGGGGGTGTCGTTGGCCAGGGCGATGGCCTCGGCCTCGGTCTCGAAGCGCACCAGCGGGGCGACCGGGCCGAAGATCTCCTCCTGCAGGATGGGGTTGGTTCTATCCACCTTGCCCAGAATGGTGGGCTGGTAGAAGAGCGGGCCGGCGGGGTGGGCTTCGCCCCCCAGCAGCAGCTCGGCGCCGGCGGCGGTGGCCTGTTTGACCAGCTCGGCCACCTTGCTGGCGGCGGCCGGGTTGATGAGCGGGCCTATCTGGGTGCCTTCGCTCATGCCGTCGCCCACCTTGAAGGCCTTGACCGCGGCGGTGAGCTTCTCGGCGAAGGCGTCGTAGATGCCGGCCTGCACCAGGATACGGTTGGCGCAGACACAGGTTTGGCCGGCGTTGCGGTATTTGGAGGCGAGTGCCCCGGCGATGGCGGCGTCGAGATCGGCGTCGTCAAACACGATGAAGGGGGCGTTGCCGCCGAGCTCCAGCGACAGCTTCTTCATGGTGTCGGCGCACTGGCGCATCAACAGCTTGCCGATGCGGGTAGAGCCGGTGAAGGAGAGCTTGCGCACCGTCTTGTTGTTGCACAGCTCGTTGCCCACCGCCGCGGCCTGATGGCTGGTGACGATGTTGATGACCCCGGCCGGGATCCCTGCCTGCTCCGCCAGTGCCGCCAGCGCCAGGGCGCAGAGCGGGGTCTCGGCGGCCGGCTTGATGACGATGGTGCAACCGGCGGCCAGCGCCGGGCCCGCCTTGCGGGTGATCATGGCGATGGGGAAGTTCCAGGGGGTGATGGCGGCGACTACCCCCACCGGCTGCTTGATGGTGGCCAGCCGGCGGTCGCTGGAGAAACCCGGAATGGTGCGGCCATAAGCGCGTTTGCCCTCTTCCGCGAACCACTGGATGAAGCTGGCACCGTAGGCCACTTCCCCCTTGGCCTCGGCCAGCGGCTTGCCCTGCTCGCAGGTCATGATGCGGGCCAGCTCCTCCTGGTTGGCCATGATGAGCTCGAACCAGGCGTAGAGTCGGTTGCTGCGCTCCTTGGCGGTGAGCGCAGCCCAGCCCGGCTGGGCCGCGTGGGCGGCGGCGATGGCGCGGCGGGTGTCGCCCTCATCCATGTCGGGTACCTGGGTGATGACCTGGCCGGTGGCCGGGTTGTGCACCTCGAACCGGCGTCCGCCGCTGGCTTCGCACCAGCGACCATCTATATAGGCAAGGGATTTGATCAGGGAGAGTGCGGGTTGTGATGCTGACATAGATAGCAAGCCTCGATTGTGGGTCAGGGGGCCGGCTCATCCTGTGCCGCCACCGTATAGAATAATAAGCACAGGAAGACCATAAATTGAGCTGAAATGTTTTTCAAGTGTTAAATATATTTGAGTAAACTGTGTCTCGCGTGCTAGAAATGGAGCTGTTGGAGCGATTTTACCGGTTTCTGTGGTGCAGGGTGTGCAAAATAATGAACGGAGTGCACTGTGCAGGATAACAAACAGGTCGGTCGGATTGACTCGCTATTTTAACCGGGGCCGCCAATGGCTCCTACCAGGCACACAGGGAGGTGGCCGAATGCAGCAACCACAGGGCGAGACGCGCTGGCAGTCCATGACCGACAACCCGCTGGCGCAGAGTACCCAGGCGCAGAGCATGGGGGAGCGGTTGTCCGCCACTCGCCGCCGGCTGGGGCTCTCCCAGCGGCGGGTAGCCGAGCTGAGCGGGCTGACCCATGGCGCCATCTGCATGATAGAGCAGGACAAGGTGAGCCCGTCGGTGGCCTCTTTGCAAAAGCTGCTCAGCGTCTATGAGCTGCCGCTGTCGCGCTTCTTCGCCGAAGAGGAGGTGGCGAGCACGCCGAGCGTGGTGATCAGGGCCGAGCAGCTGATCGAGCTGGGCAGCCAGGGGGTCTCCATGAAGCTGGTGCACAACGGCAACAACCGCCGCCAGCTCGGCTTCATGCTGGAGACCTACGCCCCCGGCACTGATACCGGCGGCCAGGTCACCCACCTGGGGGAGGAGGTGGGTACCGTGCTGGAGGGGTCGGTGACCCTGACGGTGGCGGGCCAGACCTATCAGCTCAGTGCCGGGGACAGCTACGTGATCGACACGGGCGAGCCCCACAGTTTCAGCAATCCGTCGGGGCAGGTCTGCCGCATCGTCAGCGCCCACACCCCGGCCAACTTCTAGTGTCGAGACATCGTCTCGTTTGGGAAAAGAACTTGTAAGGAAACAGGGATCATGACCGAACATGTAAACAGTTACTACACAGCCAGTGCCAACCAACACGCACCCTATCCGACGCTGACCGAACAGCTGGAGTGTGACGTCTGCGTCATCGGGGCGGGTTATACAGGCCTCTCCAGCGCGCTGCATCTGGTGGAAAAGGGCTATTCGGTGGTGGTACTGGAGGCGGCCCGGGTGGGCTTTGGCGCCAGCGGGCGCAACGGCGGCCAGATCGTCAACTCCTACAGCCGCGACATCGACACCATAGAAGCGAATTGCCCGCCGGAACAGGCCAGGCTGCTCGGTTCCATGCTGTTTGAGGGGGGCCAGATCATCCGCGAGCGGATCAAGCGCTACAACATCCAGTGTGATCTGCAGGAGGGCGGGGTGTTCGCAGCCGAGACCGAGAAGCAGCTGCACGAACTCAAGGCGCAGCAGGCGCGCTGGGAGAAGTGGGGCAACGACAAGCTGGAGCTGCTCGATGCCGACGGTGTGCGCGAGGTGGTAGCGAGTGATCGCTACGTCGGCGCCCTGCTCGACAAGAGCGGCGGCCACATCCACCCCCTCAACCTGGCGCTGGGGGAGGCGGAGGCCATCCGCTTGCAGGGGGGCAAGATCTTCGAACAGTCTGCCGTCACCAGCATCACGCCGGGTCAGCCGGCCCTGGTCAAGACCGCCAAGGGGGCGGTCAAGGCGCGCTACGTGGTGGTGGCCGGCAACGCCTACCTCGGCAATCTGGTGCCCGAGCTCGCCGGCAAGAGCATGCCGTGCGGCACCCAGGTGATCGCCACCGAGGTGCTTGGAGAGGAGCGGGCCCGCTCGCTGCTGCCGCAAAACTACTGCCTGGAAGATTGCAACTATCTGCTCGACTACTACCGCACCTCCGGCGATCACCGGCTGATCTATGGCGGCGGCGTGGTCTATGGGGCGCGGGATCCGGCGGACATCGAGCGGCTGATCATCCCCAAGATGCTCAAGACCTTCCCCCAGCTGGCTGACGTCAAGGTGGAATTCACCTGGACCGGCAACTTCCTGCTTACCCTGTCGCGGCTGCCGCAGTTTGGCCGCATCGGCCACAACATCTATTACATGCAGGGTTACAGCGGCCACGGTGTCACCTGTACCCATCTGGCGGGCAAGCTGCTCTCCGAGGTGTTGAGTGGTCAGGCGGAGCGCTTCGATGCGTTCGCCAAGCTGCCGCACTACCCCTTCCCGGGTGGCCGCCTGTTCCGGATCCCCTTCACCGCCGCCGGCGCCGCCTGGTACACCCTGCGCGATCGGCTGGGGGTATGAGCCGGCCCGTGCCGGGCTTACTATCAAGGAAAAAGAAACACCGCCAGCTGGCGGTGTTTTGCTTTCTATGGGCGCTTATTGGGCCAGGGATTTCAACTGCTGCTTGTCCGGCGGGTTGTTCCAGTCGATGGGGCCATGGGTGAAGCGGTATTGCAGGCGGGGCAGGCTGGTCTCCAGCCACTCATCCCGAAAATAGGCGTAGCCCTGATCCCAGTCCGGGTCGTTAGCCCAGCCGGTCTGCAGGAAGTAGAGTCGGGTGCCCTGACCTTCCGGCACGAAGCGCAGGCAGACCTGGGTCTTCTGTTGGCGGATATGGGGCAGGGAGGGGGGAAAATTCCAGCTGAAACTGAGCAGGTCGTGGGGCATGACGGCCATCACCCGGCAACCTTCGCTGCCACGCTCGCCCAGCGGGGCATCGGGTCTGAAATAGATTTCGAAGGGACCATTCGGTTCCGGCACCATCAGGCATTCCGGCGCCAGAAAACTGCGCAGGCCGCTTTCGGTTGTCCAGGCACGCCAGACGTCGTCGATATGGGCCGGAACAAAGATATTGCCTTCTATCTGCTTGTTATCCATAAATCAGCGAGCCTCAAAACATCCATACACGGGACTCAGGCAGTATAGTCCCATGGCTCATGAAATGGACAGAGGTGTGTCACACCCCTGCCATCGCGGCGGCGTTATTCTGTGCCGGCGATTTGACAGGGCCCCCGTGTTCCGTGGAGAGTGGGGTGGTACTCATATGACAGGGACAGTTTGATGATCAGAGCCATGCGAGAGACGGATATTCCCCAGTTGGCGCAGCTGTTTTTGAAAGGGCGGCGGCAGACCTTTCACTGGGTCGACCCCGCCCAGTTCCGGCTGGAAGACTTTGACGAGCAGACCCGGGGCGAGCAGATCTGGGTGGCCGAACAGGGGGGAACACCCTGCGGCTTCATCTCCATCTGGGGCGATGAGAGTTTCGTACACCACCTCTATGTCTCGGCTGACTGGCATGGCCAGGGCATGGGACGGGCCCTGCTGAATCAGGGGCTGGCCCCCTTCAACAAGCCTGCATCCCTCAAGGTGGCCACCAACAACACGGCGGCGCTGGCGTTTTATCACCGGCTGGGTTGGCAGAATACGGCGGAAACCGGCCACTGCGAGATCACCGGCCCCTGGCGGCGACTGATCCTGGAATAAGCCGGTTTGCCATGCCCCGTTTGCCTATTCGCACTGGGGAGGTTGCCGGCAGCCATCGCCGGCAATATATAGTGTCAATTGTCTACCTAGAGTCTCGTGTGAGTGGCGGAAAAATTAACAGCCGTGGCTAATTGTAAAAATAGCTGGCATCACCTGCCGGAAAATATGACAAGCTGTGCCGGATCTATTTGCCATGCGTTACATGGGGGAATTGCATGGTAAACCATCTTGCAGGCGGGCCAATGAGTAATGGCTGAATAAAGTAGCCGCTATATTCAGCCAGAACTTTTTTGTTAAGAAAGTGACAGCTCTTATAAAAACATTATGTTGTTCTCAAACTGCCGTGCTATTCTCAAGCTGTGTTATCCCTGTGACAAACAAAAATAATTCTGTGAGGAAGTAATGAACGAGTTTCTGAAAGTTCTGCTGAACATTCGCAGCCTGCGTGCGGCCATCCGTGAATTGCCGTTTGAACAGCTGCAAGAAGCAAAAGAGAAGTTCGATCTGGTATATAACGAGCGCGCCGAATCTGTTGAACAGGAGCGTGCCGAGCAGGAAGAGCGTCAGCGCAAGCTGAACGAGTTTACCGAAATGCTGCAGCAGGCCGGTATCGATCCCCGTGAACTGCTGAACAGCGCTGCCGCCCCGGCTGCCGCTGCCGGCGCGACCAAGAGCAAGCGTGCTCCGCGTCCTGCCAAGTACAAGTATCAGGAAGATGGCCAGGAGAAGACCTGGACCGGTCAGGGCCGTATGCCCAAGGCCATTGCCGAGCAAGTTGCGCTGGGCAAGGATCTGAATGATTTCCTGATCTGATCCCTGAGGGTCGATCATGAATGATGCCGCCCATGAGGCGGCATTATTATTTGTGCTCATTGAAAGCCGCCCCTGTCAATTCCCCATGCTGTTTTATCCGACTGGTTTTTGTCGCATGACACTCGCATGATGTCACCCCTATTTGTTGCCGCCTGATTGAACGATTAATTTCCACTTGGCTGGTTTTTTCATCACCGACATCGTTTTTATGGTGTGACTGGCTGCCTTCTTCTCCTCCTGTTGCTGGACTCATATAGCCCGTCAAGTATTAGGTAGGTCATTCCAGGACGATACCATCAGCATTAAGAGATCGCCTGTTTCTGGCGCCTTGCCTCTCCCCTTGGTTGTGCCCATGGCATTAATCGGTCGGGTCACTGTCAGCGACCTGATTGGACGAACCACAGTGTATTACCCCGGTTGTTTTATTGCGGCGGGAGCAAGATACCTGCGCACTTTTTATGGGAAAGAGATGCCCTGGGCATTTAATCGGTGGTATGGCGGGGAGATTGGAAAAGGAGAGTGGGGAAATAATAAGGCTCCCGTTACGAGAGCCTTATTCACCCTATAGATTCAACTTGCCAGCTGGGCCGGCCAGCGAACAGGGTCCGGCCGGGGCTGTCCCGGATATTGGCGGCGCCGCTCGACGGCATCCGCCAGCATGGCGAGCAGGGTCTGGGTATCGTCCCAGCAGAGGCAGGCATCGGTGACCGACTGGCCGTAGACCAGCTCGCTCAGAGGGGCCGGTTTCTGGCTGCCACCCTGCAGGAAACTCTCGACCATGACGGCGGCGATGGCGTCGCTGCCTTCTGCCAGCTGGCGGCAGAGCTCTCCCGCCACCCGGATCTGGTTCTTGTGCAGCTTCTGGCTGTTGCCATGGCTGCAATCCACCATCAGCCGGGGGGGGAGCCCCTGCCGTGCCAGCCGCTCGGCCGCTTCTTCCACGTCGTGCTGGTGGTAATTGGGGCGGGTGCCACCGCGCAAAATGATGTGGCCGGCCGGGTTGCCTTCACTCTTGATCACCACCATGCCGCCCTGGCTGCCGGGGGCGGTAAACAGGTGGGAGGCTTCGCTCGCCTGAATGGCATCGATGGCCACCCGGATGTTGCCGTCCGTCCCGTTCTTGAAGCCGACGGGGCAGGGCAGGGCTGAGGCCAGCTGCCGGTGCACTTGCGACTCGGTGGTGCGGGCACCGATCGCCCCCCAGCTGATGAGATCGGCCAGGTAGAGGAAGCTGGTGGTATCGAGAAACTCGGTGGCGGTGGCCAGCCCCAGCTGGTTGATGTCGAGCAGCAGCTGGCGCGCGAGCCGCATGCCGTGGTTGATGTCGTTGCTGCCATCCAGATGGGGATCGAACACCAGCCCCTTCCAGCCCACCGTGGTGCGGGGCTTCTCGAAATAGGTGCGCATCACTATCTGCAGCCGATCCTGATAGGCGTGGGCCAGCGAGGCCAGCCGTCTGGCATAGTCGAGGGCGGCGAGGGGATCGTGGATGGAGCAGGGGCCAATCACCACCAGCAGGCGATCGTCCTCTCCTGCCAGGATCCGGCGAGCCTGCTGGCGGTGCTGGTCGATCCGGGTCGCCAGCTCGGCGGGACAGGGATGAAGTGCCAACAGGTCGGCAGGAGTGGGGAGTACCTCCACCGCGAAGGCGCGCATTACCGAGTTTAAAACTGCCATCTGGATTACCTTGCTGTGCATAGGAGTGAGTGACGTGCACTCCACACCGGAACCCGGACGGGAGCTGCAATGGGGCGTCATCACCTGTTATTGTTGAGAGTGATTATCATTATCTTGTTGTCGGCCGCAAATGCAAGCACAACCGAGTGGCACACCAGAATGGGGGGAGAGCGCCGGCGGGCAAGGCCGCTCCAATGGCAATCAAGCCCATGACCGGCAGGCCATGGGCTTGATATTTCAGGACAAAATCAGCTGATTCAGCTGTCCATCACGTCGTGACGGGCATGGTGATAGGCCTCTTCATCCTTGCCGTGGCGCCAGTAGGGCACGGCGTACACCCGGGTGCGATCCACCTCGAGCGTGCGCCGTACGTGACGGCGCATGGGGACCACCAAGCCCTCTTCCCCGCCAAACCAGAAGTAGCTCTGTTGCTCCTCCAGCGGCAGGGCGGTGAAGTACTCCACCAGCGGCGCCGTCTGCTCAGGGGTGCCGACAAACCAGCGCAGGCTTACCCCGGCGGGCAGCGACAGATCCTGCACATCTTCCTGATAGGGCACCAGCAGGGCGATGTGGCCGCGGGCATCGGCAGGCATCACCTCAATCATGGCGCTGATGGCGGGCAGGGCGGTGAGATCCCCCACCATGTAGTAGTAACTGGCCGGTTGCAGCATGGGATCCGGGCCACCGGGGCCCGAGATGGCCAGCAGATTGCCGGGCTTGGCCTGGCTGGCGAAACGGCTGGCGGGGCCGCCATCATCGTGCAGGGCGAAGTCGATATCCAGCTCCAGCGCCTCGCGGCGAAACGCGCGAATGGTGAAGGTGCGCATGATGGGACGCTGGCTCGGGTCTTCCCAGCGCGGCCCCTGCGGGGTGGGCGTGGGCAGCACGGCATGGGCCTGGCCCGGCTGGGGCAGCATGATCTTGATATGGGCGCCGCCACAGGTGAAGGGGTAGTCAGCGAGCTCCGGGCTGGTCAGGCAGATCCGGCGCAGGTGCGGGCTCACATCCTGAATGTGCTTGACCGTGAGCAGGCGGGGGCGGTTGACCGGGGCGGACTGGGACATGGGCATACTCCTGACTGATAATGGCGCTCATTCTTCATTAAATGAAAATTATTATCAATTGGTTTGTGTGACAGAGTCAGAGAGGGGAAAGCGAAGGGAAGTTGAGTGGCGTGCAGATAAATAGCCCCCCCTCGCCATGGGGCGAGGGGGGGCTCTGGCTCAGGGGCGATCGCTGCCCCCCAGCGCCTTGTAGATCTTCGCCATGGTGTTGAGCTGCTCCTTCTGCTGGCCGAGCAGGGCGAGCTCGGCGTCCCACAGCCGGTTCTGCTCATCCAGCCAGGGTTGTACCCCGGTGGCGCCAGCCTGGTAGCGGGCTCTCGCCAGCCGCTCCGCCTCTTTGGCAAAGTCCAGCTGCTCGGCCAGGTAGCTCAGGCGTTGCTCGCCGTGGTGGCGGGCGGTCAGACCATCCTCCACCTCCACCAGTGCGCCGTAGAGCTGCTTGCGAAACTCCGCTTCGGCTATCTGGTAATCGAGCTTGGCGCCGGCGATGGCGAGCCGGGTCTTGTTGTACTCGAGGAAGGGCAGCGCCAACGTGGCGCCCAGGGTGCCCACCGGGTTTTGCAGCACCTGGGTCAGGGTGTCCGAGCTGCTGTTGGCGCCGCCGGTCAGCTTCAATGTGGGGTAGAGACCGGTGCGGATCTCGTCCCCCTTCGCCAGGGTCTTGCGCAGGCGCAGCTCGGCGGCACGCACGTCGGGACGCCGCGCCAGCACGTCGGCCGGAATGCCGACCGCCAGGGTGGGGATGGCGGCCGTCGGCAGCGCCTTGGGCTCGAACGCCAGCGGACCGCTGCTGCGACCGAGCAACAGGCGCAGGGCGTTGCGGGCCTGCTCCTGCTGCATCAGGAGCGAGCTGAGCTCCGCCTGCTTGCCGGCCTTCTGCTGGCTGGCCTGCACCAGATCGAGCCGGGTCACGGCGCCGGCCCGGTACTTGGCCTGGGTCAGCTGCTCTGCGCGCACATAGTTGGCGAGCTGCTGCTGGCCCAGGGTAATGGCCGAGCCGAGGTAGGCCAGCTGCCAATATTGCTCGAGCGCCTTGCCGATCAGCATCAGGCGGGTGGCGGCCAGATCCTGGGCGGACGCCTCGGCCTCCCAGCTCGCCTGATCCAGCACCGAGGCCAGCCTGCCCCACAGATCCACCTCGTAGCCGAGGGTCAGGGAGGGGCCCATGCTGCCTTCACTCTTGCCGCTTTTCAGATTCTTGGTGCCATTGCCGCCGAGGCTGGCATCGACCGAGGGGGTCAGGTTGGTATCGGCCAGATCGGCACTGAGCAGGGCGCTGCGCAGGCGCAGGCCGGCGACCTGCATGTCCGGGTTGGCAGCCAGCACGGCCTCGATCAGCCGATTGAGCTCGGGATCGTGGAAGCCCTGCCACCAGGGGCCGGCCAGCTGGCGGGTGAGCCCGTCCTCTGGCTGCTGCCAATGATCGGCCAATGCCAGCTCCTGCCGCTGATAGCTGCTCTGCTGGCTGCAGGCGCCGAGGCCGAGCGCCAGGGTGAGGCAGAGCCCCAGTTTGGATAAGTGGTACATCGTCATTCCCTCGCCAGCGCCTCGACCGGATCGAGCCGGGCGGCATTGCGGGCGGGCAGATAGCCAAACAGGATCCCGATGAGCGAGGAACAGCCAAACGCCATCAGGATGGAAAAGAGCGAGAAGTGCATCTGGATGCTCTCCACGAACAGGGAGAAGAGCAGGCCGATGAAGAGGGAGACCCCCACCCCGAGCATGCCCCCCAGCAGGCTCACCATCACCGCTTCGATCAGAAACTGCTGCAGTATGTCCGACTGGCGGGCACCGACCGCGATGCGGATGCCGATCTCGCGGGTGCGCTCCACCACCGATACCAGCATGATGTTCATCACCCCGACGCCGCCGACGATGAGGGAGATCACCGCGATGGCGGAGACCAGCAGGGTCATGGTGGCGGTGGTCTTCTCCACCGACTTGATGATGCTGTCGCTGCTGAAAGTGAAGAAGTCCTTCATTCCGTGGCGCTGGGTCAGCAGCTCGATGGCGGCCTGCTCGGCCAGCGCCGGTTGCACCCCATCCTTGACCCGGATGGTGAGCTGGCTGAAGTGGTTCTGGGAGATGAGGCGGCTCATCACGGCGCTGTAGGGCAGCCAGACGTTCACCGACTGGCCGCTGCGGCCAAACCCGGTCTCCTCTTCCACCACGCCGACGATGCGCACCGGCAGGGTGCCGACCAGCACCACCTGGCCGACGGGATCCTGTTTGCCGAGCAGGCTCTCTATGGTCTTGCCGTCCACCACCGCCACCGCGGTCCGGTTCTGGATGTCGCGTTCGTCAAACAGCCGGCCGTTGGTGAGCTTCATCCCCTTGACCCGGAAGAAGTCGCTGCCGACCCCGACTATGCTGCCGCTGTTGGTCTTGTTGCGATAGCGCAGCTGGCCGGAGGCGGCGATCTGGGGGCTGGCCCCTTCCAGGTAGGGTTGGCCGAGCAGGGCGTCGAGATCCCGCTTGTTGAGGGTCTGGATGCTGGCGGCCTTCTCGTCCCCCCAATCCTTGCCGGGGAAGATGTCGATGGTGTTGGTGCCCATGGCATTGATCTGGTCGATCACCTTGGCACGGGCCCCCTGGCCGAGCGCCACCACGCTCACCACGGCGGCGATGCCGATGATGATGCCGAGCATGGTGAGGAAGGTGCGCATGCGGTGGGCCAGCATGGCGTGCAGCGCCATGCGTGCCGCTTCCCGGTAGCGATCCCAGTCGTGCCCTGCCCCTTCCTTGCCGGCGGGGGCGGCGGTCGGGGTCACGGGGGCGGCGGCCGGTTTGCGGCCGCTGTCTTCCTGCACCCGGCCATCTTTCAGGGTGATGATCCGGTCGGCGTGGCTGGCCACCTCCATGTCGTGGGTCACCAGGATGATGGTGTGGCCCTGGGCGTGCAGCTCCCTGAGGATGGCCATCACCTCCTTGCCGCTCTGGCTGTCGAGGGCCCCGGTGGGTTCGTCCGCCAGGATCACCTCGCCGCCGTTGGCCAGCGCCCGGGCGATACTGACCCGCTGCTGCTGGCCGCCGGAGAGCTGGCTCGGGGTGTGATGGCTGCGCTCACTGAGCCCCAGTCGCGCCAGCAGTGCCTGCGAGCGGGCCTGGCGCTCGGCCCGTGGCGTGCCGGCGTAGACGGCCGGGATCTCCACGTTGGCGGCGGCATTGAGGTGCGGCAACAGGTGGTAGCGCTGAAAGATGAAGCCGAAGTGGTGGCAGCGCAGCCTGGCGAGGGAGAGGGCGTCCAGGGTGGCGGTGTCCTGGCCGCGGAACAGGTACTGGCCGCTGCTCGGCCGATCGAGGCAGCCGAGCAGGTTCATCAGGGTCGACTTGCCGGAGCCGGAGGCGCCGACGATGGCGATCATCTCTCCCGCCTCGATGGCGAGATCGAGGGGGTGGAGCACGGTCACTTCCTGCTCTCCGCTCTGGTAGCGGCGCTCGATCCCCTTGAGCTGGATCAGAGGCTCGCTCACAACATGATCTCCACGTCATTGCCACTGACCGGCGAACCTTGGTTCAGGGTGACCTTCTCCTGTTCGCTCAGGCCGCTGACCACCTCCACCTTGATGTCATCCTTCATGCCGGTCTTGATGCGGCGAGTCTCTTTCTGGTCATCCTCCTTGAGCAGGGTGACCTCGTACTCGTTCTCCCCGAGCTTCTTGCCAAGGGCGGTCTGCGGAATGGTCAGCACCTGCTTGCGCTCACCGAGCACTATGGTGACCTGGGTGGTCATGGCGACCCGCAGGGTGTGATCCGGGTTGGGCACGTCGAACAGGGCGTAGTAGTAGACGGCGGCGTTGTTGGTGGCCGTGGTGCTGGTGGCCTGCTCGTTGATGTTGGTGGGGGCCAGTTCGACGGTGCGCAGGGTGCCGTGGTAGCGGGTGTCCGGATCCCCCATCAGGGTGAAATAGACCGGCATGCCGGCCTTGACCCGGGTGACGTCCGCTTCCGAGATCTGCGCCTTGACCGTCATGGTCTCCAGGTTGGCGAGCTTGAGCAGGGTCGGCACCGTCTGGCTGGCGGCCAGGGTCTGCCCCTGGCGGGTCACTATGCTGACGACGGTACCATCCATGGGCGCCTGAATACGGTTGTAGCCGAGCTCCGTCTTGGCTCGCTCCACCTTGATCTGGGCATTGTCGACTTCAGCCAATGCCCCCTGCAGCTCGGCTCTGGTCACGGCCAGCTGGGCTTCGGCGCTCTCCAGATCGGCGCGCGAGCTCGCCTCCTGCCTGAACATCTGCTGCTGGCGACGCCAGCTCAGCTCGTTCTGCTTGAGCTGGGCCTGCTTGATCTTGAGCTGGGCGCGGCGGCTGGCGAGATCCGCCTCGGCGGTCTTGAGGTTGTTCTGGGCGATCAGCGGATCGATCTCGGCCAGCAGGTCTCCCTGCTTGACCTTCTGACCTGCCTCTACCGCCAGATAGGTGACCTGGCCCGAGACCTGGGCACCGACGTCTACCTGCTCGATGGCCTGCAGCACACCGCTGGCCAGCACGGTCTGCTCCACGTCCTGGCGTGTCACCTCGGCGGTCAGTACCGGCTCGGGAGCCTTGCTCGGCCAGGCCAGCCAGCCGATGGCGAGCACGGGCACGAGGGCGAGCAGGGCAATTTTTCTCTGCTTGGGAGTGATGTTCATTTTTCACCTGAAAGAAGCGAACGAAGGCGTGCAAGGGCAACATCCTGCAGCAAACGAGGCTCAAAAAACAGTGATGAATATGTAAGAAAACATGTAGATAGTCTTGTCACTAGCATGCCCTGGCCGGGCTTCCTGGCGAGCAGACGGGGTGGGGGGCAGCGGGCGAAAAAGCCCGCTGCGGGAGGTCATTCGGGCACCCGGCCTGAGTCGGCGGGGGCCGGTCGTCAGCCGACGGCCTTGAGTTGTTCGGCGTAGGGCTCGTGGCAGATCTGGATGTCGAGCGGCAGCTTGTAGATAAGCAGGCGGGCCAAGGAGCCCTCCATCCAGTGGTGGCGGCTGCCGACCAGCAGCAGATCCATCGGGTGAGTGGCCAGCCAGCGTTTCAGGTCGGGCACCACGTCATCGACCACCAGGCACTGGTAATCCACCGGGTGTTGCAGAGTGGTGATGAGCTCGCTGATGATGGCCTTGGCGTCCAGCGTACCCTGGGCGCTGCGCTCCTCTTCCGACAGCGACAGGCTGTTGCGGCGCATCTTGCTGCTGTGGGTCAGGTGCAGCAGGGTGAGCTCGCCCCCCATTCCTTGTGCCAATTGACTCGCTTTGGCCAGCGTCTCCTGCTCGTAATCCTTGCCTTCCAGCAACAGCACGATATTGGTTGAGGTCATAAGCAGTTCTCCCTTGGCATGGTGCGGGTCACCCGGGACAAATGGCCTGTCCCATATCACTGTGTACCCGCTATGTGTCGCATAGCACGAACCTGTCTCTGTGGCTGCCGGTGTCACCGGGTGTCGCTGATGCAGCGCCAGGGCATGTTCGTTTACATCATCATAACAGACTGAGTTGAATGGAAAATGAAGGAAAAGCGGGGCTGGGTGGGCAAATGACGTGCGAGCCGTCAAAAGTGTGAGCAAAGCTGGAATTGGCCCCTCTCTGGAGCCATGCCGGACAGTGTTGGCTGGCAGATGGCAAGATAACAAGAGAGAGGGCGGGACGGGTGAGCAGAGCGGCGAGTCCGGCGTGAAACGGGACTCGCCGGGTTAGCGTCAGAGTGGCTTGCCCGCCAGATAGTTCGTCAGCCAGGGCAGCCCCTCTTTCTTGCGACTGACGGCGCCAATGAGCTGGATAGGGTGGGCGGGCAGGATGCCGTTGCTGGCGAAATGGAGCTGGCTGCCCCCCTGAGCCAGGTCGGTCAGCATCAGGACATAGGCATCCAGCCCATCCTCTGCCAGCCGCAGTTGCATCGCCTGTTCCAGTTCCGCCTGCCGGCTGTGCAACTGACCTGGATCCATCACGCAGATCTGGCTGACATAGAGCTGGTAGCCGGCGATCCGATACGCCTTTTCGTCGGCAGCGAGCAGTTCGGCCATTGGGGCGTCACCGAGCTGGGTGCGGCGTTCCAGCAGGGTCTGGGCAAAGGGCTCCAGCGCCAGATCCGCCAGCGGCAGCAGGGCATGGACGGCGGCGCGATCTCGCGCCGTGGTGGTGGGCGAGGTGAGACTGAAGGTATCGCTGATGATGGCCCCGAGCAGCAGGCGAGCCTGGGCGCGGGAGAGGGTATGGTAACCCATCAGCTCCAGCAGCACGGTGGCGCTGCAGCCCACGGCCCGGATCCAGGCATCGAGCGGCCCACGGGTAATGAGAGTGCCGATGCGGTGGTGGTCGATGAGGCCCTGCACGTCGGCCTCTGCCAGCCCCTCCGGCCCCTGCTCCAGCTCGCTGAAATCCACCAGGAACACCTGCTTGTTGGCCACGCTGCCCTGCAGCAGGGGCGGGGCGGCGACGCCGGCGGTTTCCAGAATGAAGCGGGTTTCAGCGATGGGCTCGCCGAGGGCATAGGCCTGGGCAGGGCGGCCCTGGCGATTGAGCCAGTCGGCAGCCACCAGGGCGGTACAGATGCTGTCGCTATCGGGATTCTTGTGGCCAAACACGTGGAGCATGGTGCCATTCCTGCGGTTGATGACGTACCTGAGGCAAGATCAGGTATGCGGGGCAAACGGGAAAACAGGGGGTTGCCCTGCTCTGGATTCACTCTATGCGCCGTCCCCGCTGATGGCAACCGGCGCAGGCCGCTATGTACCGGGCGAGACCCTGTTGTAAAAGGGGCGCGCACACTAGCAGCGGAATCGCCTTGGGGCTGGGTAGGGAGGCAGACCAGGGTTGCAGATTAGGGCAGGGAGGCACACTCGGACAGGGAGACAAGCGGAAGGAGATGGCTGTGTGGCAAGCGCCGGGGGATCGCCCATGACCGCAAGGTTCACGCTGCAAGAGGTGGATAGGGGGATGGGCAAGCAAGGAGATTAGGCCGGGTCTCGGTATGAGCGAGAGGCTATGAGGCTTCGATCCGGCCAGGCAGGCCGTGACCATTCAAACCGCCAGAAAGTGATCTCTCGGGGGGGGAGCTCTCCAGAATGCGGCAACGGCGGCATGGTGATGATGCACCCGCCGCGGCGCAGCAAACCGCCGTCACCAGCAGGCGGGGTTACGCGGGGAACATGATCCTCAACGTGGGCCCCGCGTGCAGATGGCTGACCTTTGCCTCAGCAGGCCAGCAGTTCGCGAGCGTTGGCCAGGGTGTTGTCGGTGATCTGATCGCCTCCCAGCAGACGGGCCAGCTCGTTGAGACGGGCACTTTGATCCAGCGCCTGCATCTGGGTTTCGGTGGTCTTGCCGTCGGTGTGCTTGCTCACCACCATGTGCTGGTGCCCCTTGCCTGCGACCTGGGGCAGGTGGGTGACCACCATCACCTGGGTCGACTCGCCGAGCTGGCGCAGCAGGCGACCAACCACGGCCGCTGTCGGGCCACTGATCCCCACGTCCACTTCATCGAAGATCAGGGTCGGCGTCGAGATCTTGCGGGCGCTGATCACCACGATGGCGAGACTGATGCGCGACAGTTCACCGCCGGAGGCCACCTTGCCGAGCGGCTGGATGGGCTGGCCCGGGTTGGTGGTGACCATGAACTCTACGCGGTCGATGCCGAGCGGTGACAGGCTGCTCTGGGCATCGGGGCGCACCTCGATGGCGAAGCGGCCGTCCGGCATCGCCAGCTCGTGCATGCTGGCACTCACCTTGGCGCCGAGTTCCTCGGCATAGCGTTGGCGACTCTGGCTCAGGGCCTCGGCGGCCTGCACGAAGGCCTGGCGGGCCTCGGCCAGCTCGTCTTCCATCCCCTCCAGCCGCTCTTCGTCTGAGTTGAGGCGCGCCAGATCGGCGGCCAGCTCCTGATGGTGCAGGGCCAGCTCCGCCGGTTTGACGTGGTGCTTGCGGGCCAGGTTGATGGCTTTGGAGAGGCGGCTCTCCAGCTCGTTGAAGCGCTCGGGATCCAGCTCCAGCCGATCCAGGTAGCTGCGCAGCTCGCTGTGGCTCTCCTGCACCCCGATCAGGGCCTCGTTGAGCATGCCGAGCACGTCGCCCAGCCGGCTGTCCATGGCGACCAGCCCCTCGGCCCGATCGACGACGGTCTGCAGCAGACCGGCGATGGTGGTCTCCTCGTTGTCATAGAGCAGATCCAGACAGGCGCCGCACTCCTGCATCAGCTCGGTGCCGTTGGCCAGGCGCTGATGCTCCTCCTCGATCTCTTCAAACTCCCCCGGTTGCAGCGCAAATTCATCCAGCTCCTGCACCTGGTATTCGATGAGCTGGCGGCGGGCCTCCCGCTGCTGCTGCTCGGCCTTGAGCCGGTTGAGCTCGTTCTGCAGCTGGCGCCACTGCTGGTATTGGCGGCGCACCTCATCGAGCAGCAGATGGTGGCCGGCGTAGCCATCGAGCAGGGCGAGCTGGTAATCGGGTTTGAGCAGCATCTGGTGGGCATGCTGGCCATGGACGTTGACCAGCAGCTGGCCCAGGTTCTTGAGCTGGGTGAGGGGCACGGGCACGCCGTTGATGTAGCTGCGTGAGCGCCCCTCGGCGGAGATGACCCGCCGCACTATGCATTCCCCTTCGTTTTCCAGCTCGTTGGTGGCCAGCCAGGCGCGAGCGGCCGGGTTGCCGTCCAGCAGGAAGCGGGCGCTGACCTCGCTCTTGTCACTGTCCGGTCGCACCATGCCCGCTTCGGCACGCTCCCCCAGGCACAGGCCCAGGGCATCGATGGCGATGGATTTGCCCGCCCCGGTCTCACCCGTGATGCAGGTCATGCCCGGTTGCAGATCGAGTTCGAGAAACTTGACGATGGCGAAGTTGTTGACGGTCAGCTGGGTCAGCATGGTCTCATCCTGTATGGGCCAACATTACTGTGTATGTATCCAGTATATACTGGTTTTCCATACAGTAAAGATGTCGCCGCGGGACGGAATGCAAAACGGCCCGCGCCAGGGACCGTTTTGTGAGGGAGATGGAGTGCAGGGCTGGGGATCAGAACAGCTTGCTGCCCCAGCCGAGCTTGTTGCGCAGCACGTGGAAGTAGCTGTAATCCAGCGGATGGACCAGATGCAGCTTGTGGCTGCTCTTCTTGATGAGGATCTCGTCCCCCGGGTGGACCGCCAGGGTCACCTGACCGTCGCAGCTCACTTGCATGGCGTCGTCCTGATTGTCCGGTGAGACCAGCAGCCGCACCTCGCTGTCGGCGTCCAGCACGATGGGGCGGCTGCTCAGGGTGTGCGGGAACATGGGCACCAGCGTGATGGCGTTGAGCTTGGGGGTGAGGATGGCGCCGCCCGCCGACAGGGAGTAGGCGGTGGAGCCGGTGGGGGTGGCCACTATGATGCCGTCCGAGCGCTGGCTGTACATGAAGCTGCCATCGATGTAGACCTCGAACTCGATCATGTGGGCAATCTTGCCCGGGTGCAGCACCGCCTCGTTGACCGCCAGGTTGTTGGACTTGCGCTCGCCGTGGCGATAGACCGCTGCCTCCAGCAGGAAGCGATGCTCGCTCTTGTAATGGCCGCACAGCACCTGCTCCAGCGGCAGCAGGTAATCCTGCGGCGAGAGATCGGTGAGAAAGCCGAGGTTGCCCCGGTTCACCCCGATCACCGCCACGTCGAAGCGCGACAGTACCCGCGCCGCCCCCAGCATGTTGCCGTCACCACCGACCACGATGGCGAGATCCGCCTGCTGGCCCAGTTGCACCAGATCCATCACGTTCTCGTCCATGATGCCGAGGGCATGGGCCACCCGGCTCTCAACCAGCACCCGAAAACCGCGGGTGGTCAGGTATTGATGCAGGCCGGTCAGGGTCTGGTTGGCCCCTTCGTGGTGGGGCTTGCCAATCAGGGCGATGGTTTTGAACGGAGAATCCATGGTCTGTCGGGTCTGGGATGAGTATTGGGGGGAGTATACAGCGCTTTGGGGGGGATTTGTCTGCTGCCGGCGTGCCCGCTTGCGTCATGGGGCGGGAAAACACCGTAAATTGCCTGTCGCGTCACCTCCTTGGCGATAATGGCGCCTTTTTCCCCTTGAAAGCCGGGGATCCATCCCCATAATAGCGCCAACATAGTCGGCCCGTTGCCGTCCGGTCGCGCAACCGGAGAACGGGCCCTCATAAGTAACCCGCAATTGGAGATGTCATGAACCACGAAGAACAAAAGGTTGAAGCGATGGAGCAAGTGGAAGCCCAGCCAGTCGAGCCGACCGATGTAGACAGTGAAGTGACAGCCGAGCAGGCCCGCATTGCCGAGCTGGAGGCGCAGCTGGAAGCTGCCCAGCAAGCCTCTGCCGAAGAGCGCGAGCGCGCCATTCGTGCCGTCGCCGAGATGGAGAACCTGCGTCGTCGCGCGGCGCAGGACGTGGAGAAGGCGCACAAGTTCGCGCTGGAGAAGTTCGCCGCCGAGCTCTTGCCGGTGCTGGACAACATGGAGCGCGCCATCGAGCTGGCCGACAAGGAAAACGACGCCCTCAAGCCGATGATCGAAGGGGTCGAGCTGACCCTGAAATCCATGCAGAGCGGCGTGGCCAAGTTCGGTCTGGCGGCGCTGGATCCGACCAACCAGCCGTTTGACCCCAACGCCCATCAGGCGATGAGCATGGTGCCGAGTGCCGACGTGGTGCCGAACACCGTCATCGCCGTGATGCAGAAAGGCTACGAGCTGAACGGTCGCGTGATCCGTCCGGCCATGGTCATGGTATCCAAGGCCGTCGACTGAGTCGGTGCTTGATGCCCAGGCCCGCCGCTTGGCGGGCTTTTTGTTGTGTATCCCTGCGGTGCGTCATGGCCCGGCCATGACAAAAGGCGGGGTTTTTGCAGGGCGGGGCTTGAAGTGGCCACTTGCGACCCCATATAGGATGCAAGGCCACGGCGGCACAAAAAATTTGATGCCGGGAGCTTGAAAGCCAGATTGGCAGGCCCCACCTAGCCGTTAACGCATTAAGGCGAGCCCCTCGCCAGTTTATTCAAAGTATTTGGAGATTCGTCAAATGGGTAAAATCATCGGTATTGACCTGGGTACTACCAACTCCTGCGTCGCTATTCTGGATGGCGACCATGCTCGCGTGATCGAGAACGCGGAAGGCGACCGTACTACTCCGTCCATCATTGCCTATGCCGATGACGGCGAAATCCTGGTTGGTCAGCCGGCCAAGCGTCAGGCCATCACCAACCCGAAGAACACGCTGTTCGCCATCAAGCGTCTGATCGGCCGTCGTTTCGAAGATGACGAAGTACAACGTGACCTGAAAATCATGCCGTACGCCATCGCCAAGGCCGACAACGGTGACGCCTGGGTCGAGGTGAAAGGCAAGAAAATGGCACCGCCGCAGATCTCTGCCGAAGTGCTGAAAAAGATGAAGAAGACCGCCGAAGACTATCTGGGCGAGCCGGTCACCGAAGCCGTCATCACTGTACCGGCCTACTTCAACGACGCCCAGCGTCAGGCTACCAAGGATGCCGGTCGCATCGCCGGTCTGGATGTAAAACGCATCATCAACGAACCGACTGCCGCGGCTTTCGCCTACGGCGTCAACAAGGTCAAGGGCGAGCGCAAGGTTGCCGTGTATGACTTAGGGGGCGGTACCTTCGATATCTCCATCATCGAGATCGACGAAGTGGAAGGCGAGACCACCTTCGAAGTACTGGCGACCAACGGTAACACCCACCTGGGTGGTGAAGACTTTGACAACCGCGTCATCAACTACCTGGTTGACGAGTTCAAGCGTGAGCAGGGCATCGACCTGCGCAACGACCAGCTGGCCCTGCAGCGTCTGAAAGATGCCGCCGAGAAAGCCAAGATCGAGCTCTCTTCCGCCCAGCAGACCGACGTCAACCTGCCGTACATCACTGCCGATGCCACCGGTCCGAAGCACATGAACATCAAGGTGACCCGCGCCAAGCTGGAATCCCTGGTGGAAGACATGGTGAAGGACTCTCTGGAGCCGGTTCGCGTCGCCCTGAAAGACTCCGGTCTGGCGGTTGGCGAGATCGACGACGTCATCCTGGTTGGTGGTCAGACCCGTATGCCGCTGGTTCAGAAGACAGTTGCCGAGTTCTTCGGCAAAGAGCCGCGCAAAGACGTCAACCCGGACGAAGCCGTGGCCATGGGTGCTGCCATCCAGGGTGCCGTGCTGTCCGGTGACAAGACCGACGTACTGCTGCTGGACGTTACCCCGCTCTCCCTGGGTATCGAAACCATGGGCAGCGTGATGACTGCGCTGATCGAGAAGAACACCACCATTCCGACCAAGAAGTCCCAGGTGTTCTCCACTGCCGAAGACAACCAGTCTGCCGTGACCATTCACGTGCTGCAGGGTGAGCGCAAGCGCGCCAGCGACAACAAGTCCCTGGGCCAGTTCAACCTGGAAGGCATCCGTCCGGCACCGCGCGGTCTGCCGCAGATCGAAGTGACCTTCGACATCGACGCCAACGGCATCCTGCACGTCTCCGCCAAAGACAAGGAGACCAACAAGGAGCAGAAGATCACCATCCAGGCCTCCTCTGGTCTGTCTGATGACGAGATCGAGCGCATGGTACGTGAAGCCGAAGCCAACGCGGCCGAGGACAAGAAGTTCGAAGAGCTGGTGCAGGCCCGCAACCAGGCTGATGGTCTGGTCCACTCCGTGCGCAAGCAGGTTACCGAAGCCGGTGAAGCTCTGCCTGCCGACGACAAGACCAAGGTCGAAGCTGCACTGAGCGAGCTGGAAACCGCCATCAAGGGCGACGACAAGGCCGTTATCGAGGCCAAGCAGCAGGCACTGCTGGAAGCGTCCCAGAAGCTGATGGAGATTGCCCAGCAGCAGGCTCAGGCGCAAGGCGCCGCCGGTGCTGACGCCGGTCAGTCCTCCTCTTCCGCCAAGGCTGACGACGACGTGGTCGACGCCGAGTTTGAAGAAGTGAAAGACGACAAGAAATAAGCCCGACCCAGATGGGCGAAGTCCGCTTCGCCCATCGGCTTGATTCTATGAATTTACGGGCGTTGGGTGACCAACGCCCGTCTGCGTAACTGCTGATATAGCAACAGGATAAGTATGTCGAAGCGCGATTTCTACGAAGTGCTGGGGGTATCGAAAGATGCCGACGAGCGCGAGATCAAGAAGGCGTACAAGCGTCTGGCCATGAAGTATCACCCTGATCGCAACCAGGGGGATGCCGGTGCTGAAGAGAAGTTCAAAGAGGTCAAGGAAGCTTACGAGATCCTGACCGATGCCAACCTGCGTGCCCGCTATGACCAGTACGGCCACGCCGGCGTGGATCAGAGCCAGGGTGGCGGTGGCCACGGTGGCTTTGGCGGTGGCGCCGATTTCGGCGACATCTTCGGCGACGTGTTTGGCGATATTTTCGGTGGCAGCCGTGGTGGTGGCCGTCGCGGTCCGGCCCGTGGCTCCGACCTGCGCTACACCATGGAGCTGACTCTGGAAGAGGCGGTGCGCGGGGTCTCCAAGGAGATCAAGGTGCCGACCCTGGTCCACTGCGAAGTGTGCAACGGCTCCGGTGCTCACACCGGCAGCTCTGCCCAGACCTGCCCGACCTGCCACGGCTCCGGCCAGGTGCAGATGCGTCAGGGCTTCTTTGCGGTGCAGCAACCCTGTCCCCACTGTCACGGCCGCGGCAAGATCATCAAGGATCCGTGCCGCAAGTGCCATGGCGAAGGTCGCTACCAGAAGACCAAGACCCTGTCGGTCAAGATCCCGGCTGGCGTCGACACCGGCGATCGCATCCGTCTCTCCGGCGAAGGGGAAGCGGGGGAGGCCGGCGCACCGGCGGGCGATCTGTACGTACAGGTGCACGTCAAGGAGCACGAGATCTTCGTGCGTGACGGCAACAACCTCTACTGCGAAGTGCCCATCAGCTTCACCGCGGCTGCCCTCGGCGGCGAGATCGAAGTGCCGACCCTGGATGGCCGGGTCAAGCTCAAGGTCACCCCTGAGACCCAGACCGGCAAAATGTTCCGCATGCGGGGCAAGGGCGTCAAGTCCGTGCGTTCCGGCCAGGTGGGGGATCTGATGTGCAAGGTGGTGGTGGAGACTCCGGTCAAGCTGACCGAGCAGCAAAAAGAGCTGCTGCGCCAGCTGGACGAATCCTTCAGCGGTGCCGCCGCCAAGACTCACAAGCCGAAATCGGAAGGCTTCTTCGAAGGGGTGAAACGCTTCTTCGACGATCTGACCAGCTGATGTTCGCGACCCTGATATCAAGAGCCGGCCCTGTGCCGGCTCTTTTTTTGCCCCAGCTTTAGCAAGATCCCCGCTTATTGAGTGGATCCCGATGAGGGATCTTCCTCACAACTTCCGCCAATTCCTGCTGTACGAATGTTATCCCGCTCACACTTGAGCTGAAACGGTTTAGCTGATGTATTGAGTTAGCTAAATTGGTTTAGCTATGCTCTCTTCGTCGATAACAACAGGCCCGACCGGGCGACAGATGACAGGTGAGGACGATGACGATGTGCAAGCACAAGTTGGCGCTGGCGGTAGCGCTGGGATTGGGGATGAGCAGCCCGCTGTGGGCGGCGGATGGCGGTATCGAGGCCCGTCTGGCGGCGCTGGAGGCACGGGTGCAGGCGGCCGAGGCGCGCGCCACCGCTGCCGAAGCGCGGGCCGATGAGGCCCAGAGCAAGGCAAACGAAGCCCGCGAGACGGCCGTGGTGGCCAAGGCCCAGAGCGAGAAGGTGGACAAGCAGACCGCCGGGGCCCAGGGCTTCGAGTTCCACGGCTATGCCCGCTCGGGCCTGCTGGTCAACGGCAATGGCAACGGCGGTCGCGGCGGCCCCTACATCACCCCGGCCGGCTCGGTGGGGGGCGCCGTGGGTCGCCTTGGCAACGAGGATGACACCTACATGGAGGCCAACCTGCTGAAGACCCAGACCTTCGCCGATGGCAGCTGGGCCCGCTACAAGCTGATGCTGGCGGACGGGGTGGAGACCAGCAACGACTGGACCGCCAGCGATTCCAGCCTCAACACCCGCCAGGTATTTGCCGAGATCGGCGATCTGGCGAGCTTCGACGGTCCCTTCAAGCATGCTGTGCTGTGGGCGGGCAAGCGCTTTGACCGGGACAACTTCGACATCCACTGGCTTGACTCGGACGTGCTGTTCCTGGCCGGCACCGGCGGCGGCGTCTACGACGTGCAGCTGGCCGACAGCTGGAAGGCGAATTTCTCCCTCTACGGGCGCGACTACGGCGACATCAGTGCGAGCGGCCTCTCCGACATCGAGAGCTACATCCTCACCATGAACAACCGCGTCGGCAACTGGCAGTGGATGGTGAACGGCCTGTCGGCCAAGGACAACGAGGCGCGCATCAACGACGGTGGCGCTGGCAGCGAGGCGGCGAACAAGGGGGCGCACACCCTGCTGGCCTACCACGCCGACAGCTTCTTTGGCATCAACCCCGGCTTCTCCAAGGCGGCCGTGCTGTATGGCCACGGCCTGGGTGCCGAACTCAAGGGGCTGGGTTCCGACAGCGAGCTGCTGGCGGACGCCGATGCGGTGCGGGTCGCCGTGTTTGGCGCCACGGATCTCAGTCCGCGCTGGCGTGTCGCCCCGGCCCTGCTGGCCGAGCAGAGCAAGGACCGTTACGTGAAGGGGGACGAGTACCGCTGGGTGACCCTTAATGGCCGGCTGGCCCAGGTGCTGAGCCAGAACGTCGAGCTGGTCTACGAGGCCACCTGGCAGTACATGGATCTCGATCCCAAGGGCTACAAGGGGCGTCAGGCGGTGAGCGGCGACTTCACCAAGCTCACCTTCGCCCCCACCTTCAAGGCGCAGACCGCCGGCTTCTTCGAGCGGCCCGAGTTGCGGGTATTCGCCACCTGGATGGACTGGTCCTCCGAGCTTGACAACTACGCCAGCACCGATGCCATGGGCCAGAGCAACTTCACCGCCGGCGGTGAGTGGAACTTTGGCGTGCAGATGGAAACCTGGTTCTAGTTCGTTATCCCGATCACAAAAATGGCAGTCGGCGTCGGGATCTGTTGGTTGGCTAAAACGGTTTAGCTGATAATGCCAGCCAACAAAACAGAGTCCGGGTTTGACAGTCGATCCGATGCAGCAGTGGAGTAGCAAGGTGACGAATCGTGTGTGGGTAATGGGGGATGCGGTGGTGGACTTGATCCCGGAAGGGGAGCAGCACTACCTCAGGTGTCCGGGCGGCGCGCCGGCCAACGTGGCGGTCGGGGTGGCCCGGCTTGGCGGTGAGTCGGCCTTTATCGGTCGGGTTGGCGCGGATCCCTTCGGCCGCTTTATGGCCGACACCCTGGCCAGCGAAGGAGTCGACACCCATCACTTGATCCAGGATCCGGCCTATCGCACCAGCACGGTGCTGGTGGAGCTCGATGAGGCTGGGGAGCGCAGCTTTACCTTTATGGTGAGGCCCAGCGCGGATCAGTTCCTGACCCCCGCCGATCTGCCGGTCTTCCAGGCCGGGCAGTGGCTGCTGACCTGCTCCATTGCGCTTGCCAACGAGCCGGTGCGTGGCAGCTGCCTGCAAGCCATGGCGACCATCCGGGCCGTCGGGGGGCGGGTCTGCTTCGACCCCAACCTGAGGTCCGAGGTGTGGGGCAACCCGGCCGAGATGCTGTCCGTGGTGCGCGAGGCCATTGCGCAGGCGGACGTGGTCAAGCTCTCGCTGGAGGAGCTGCAACTGCTGAGCGGTCTGGACGATCTGGCGGCGGGGCTCGCCACCATTTCAGGCCCGGCCCTGGTGCTGGTGACCCGGGGGGCGGGGGGCGTGGTGGCTCGTCTCGGCGGCGAGCTGCTGGAGTGGGTGGGGCCCAAAGTGACGCCCATCGACACCACGGGGGCGGGGGATGCCTTCGTCGCCGGCCTGCTGGCGGCCTTGGCCGAACGGACCTCGCTGCCCGCTCTGGATGAGTTGCCTGCCATCCTGGCCCGGGCCCACGGCTGCGGGGCGCTGGCCACCACCGCCAAGGGGGCGATGACGGCGCTGCCGAGTCGCACCGAACTGGATGCCTTTTTGCGATCGGGGGCAAGCGGTTGTTGATCCGCGGCTAGAACCGCGGGTCGACAGACCCTACTCTCATGTGACACGGGCCTGCCGACGGCGGGCCATAAGAGGAAGAATATGAATATCAGTGCGATAGCCAAGGATCTTGTGCCCCTGCTCGGGGGCAAGGAGAACATCGTCAGCGCCGCCCACTGCGCCACCCGGCTGCGGCTGGTGCTGGCGGACGACAGCAAGGTGAACAAGGCCGCCATCGACAAGCTGGAGGGGGTCAAGGGGTGCTTCAGCAACGCCGGCCAGATCCAGGTGATCTTCGGCACCGGCCTGGTCAACAAGGTCCATGCGGAGTTCGTAGCGCTGACCGGCGCCGGCACCGCCAGCAAGGCGGAGCTGACCGACCTGGCGGCGGCCAAGCTCAACGTGGCCCAGCGCCTGGCGCGGACGCTATCCAACATCTTCGTGCCCATCATTCCGGCCATCGTCGCCTCCGGCCTGCTGATGGGGCTGCTCGGCATGGTGCGCACCTATGGCTGGGTCAATGCCGACAGCGCGCTGTTCATCATGCTGGACATGTTCAGCTCGGCGGCCTTCGTCATCCTGCCGATCCTCATCGGGTTCACCGCAGCGCGGGAGTTTGGCGGCAATCCGTACCTCGGGGCGACCCTCGGCGGCATCCTCACCCACCCGGCCCTGACCAACGCCTGGGGGGTGGCCGGTGGCTTCAAGACCATGGACTTCTTCGGGCTGGACGTGGCCATGATCGGCTATCAGGGCACCGTCTTCCCGGTGCTCTTGGCGGTCTGGTTCATGTCTCACCTGGAGAAACAGCTGAGAAGGCGCGTCCCTAACGCCCTGGATCTCATCCTCACCCCGTTCCTGACCGTCATCATCACCGGTTTCGTGGCGCTGCTCTTTATCGGCCCGGCAGGTCGGGTATTGGGGGATGGCATCTCGTTCGGCTTGAGCGCCCTCTATGAGCAGGCGGGCTGGCTGGCGGGTCTGGTGTTTGGCGGTACTTATTCGCTTATCGTCATCACCGGCATCCACCACAGCTTCCACGCCATCGAGGCGGGCCTGCTGGCGAACCCGGCCATCGGCGTCAACTTCCTGCTGCCCATCTGGGCCATGGCCAACGTGGCCCAGGGCGGCGCCTGTCTCGCGGTCTACTTCAAGACCCGGGACGTGAAGATCAAGGCCATCACGGTGCCAGCGGCCATGTCCTGCCTGCTCGGCATCACGGAGGCGGCGATCTTCGGGGTCAACCTGCGCTACATCAAGCCCTTCCTGGCCGGTCTGTTCGGCGGGGCCTGCGGCGGTGCCTACGTGGTGGCGGCCAAGGTCGGCATGACGGCGGTGGGCCTGACCGGCATCCCGGGCATGGCCATCGTCCAGCCCATGAGCCTTATCCACTACGTCATCGGCCTGGTGATCGCCTTTGGCGCCGCCTTCGCCGCCTCCTACCTGCTCAAGTACAAGGTGGAGTGATGAAGGAAAGCCATCTCCTCAAACAGGTTGTCCGGTCCCTGCTGGCCGGCCAGCTCAAGGCGGCGGCCGATCCCCATCGGCCCCACTGGCACCTGGCAGCCCCGGTGGGGCTGCTCAACGACCCCAACGGCTTTATCGAGCACGGCGGGCGTTATCACCTCTTCTACCAGTGGAACCCGCTGGGTTGCGCACACGCCAACAAAGGCTGGGGTCACGTCACCTCCAGCGATCTGCTGCACTGGCAGCACGAGCCGCCGGCCCTGTTGCCCATCGAGCCCTACGAGCAGAGCGGCTGCTACTCCGGCTCGGCGGTGAGCGACGAGCAGGGGCGCCTGACTCTCATCTACACCGGCAACGTCAAGTACCCGGACGGCAGCCGCACCGCCTACCAGTGCCTGGCCCGCGCCGACGGCATGGGGGGCTTTGCCAAGCTGGGGCCCGTGTTGGATCTGCCCGCAGGCTACAGCGGCCACGTGCGCGACCCCAAGGTGTGGCACGACGGCCGGCAGTGGCTGATGGTGCTGGGGGCCCGCACCCTGGATGACAAGGGGGAAGTGCTGCTCTATCGCGGCGACGCGCTGGATGGTTGGACGCTGGTCGGCCCCATCGCCGGCAGCGGGCGCGGGGGCCTCGGCGAGTTCGGCTATATGTGGGAGTGCCCGGATCTGTTTGCACTTGGTGAGCGCCATGTACTGATCAGCTGCCCTCAGGGCATAGCGCCCCAAGGGGAGGATTATCGCAACCTCTACCAGTGCGGCTGGCTGGCGGGCCACTTCGATGGCACTCAGTTCGAGCACGGTGCCTTCCACGAGCTGGACCGGGGCTTCGAGTTCTATGCCCCCCAGACCACCCAGGACAGCCAGGGGCGCCGCCTGCTGTTTGCCTGGCTGGGGCTGCCGGAGGAGAATGAGATGAGCCAGCCGACCCTCGAGCATGGCTGGATCCACCAGATGAGCTGCCCGCGGGAGCTGTTCTGGCAGGACGACTGGTTCTGCCAGCGGCCGGTGGCGGAGATTTCAGCCCTCAAGGGGGAGCCGACCCGCTTCGAGGGGGCGCCGGGCGAGCTGCCAGCCCTGGCCATCGACTCGGCCTGGCTGGACCTGGCCTTGAGCGGGGAGGGGCGTCTCGGGTTTGGCGCCGTGGCCGAGCTGGTGTGGCAGCCGGGGCGTCTTGTCCTGCGCCGCCAGAACTGGCAGAGCGGGGAGTGGGAGGAGCGATGCTGCCCCTGGCTTGGGGGGAGCATCACCGTCTTGTGCGACAGCTCCAGCCTGGAGTGTTTCGTGGATGGCGGTCGCCAGACCCTGTCGACCCGCTACTTCCCCGGTGAAAACCCAATACTTTCCGCACGTTGTGACGGTAACGACAGCAAAATTTGCCTCGATCACTGGCCGCTGGCGGCCTGCCTTGTACAATAGCCCGGTGTCAGTTTGCCGGGAGGTCAGGTGGAGAAGAAGAAACGGATCACGATTGCCCAGATAGCCACGCTCGCGGGGGTCTCCAAGGCCACCGCCAGCCTGGTGCTCAACGGCAAGAGTGCGGAGTACCGCATCGCCGACGATACCCGCAAGCGGATCCAGGCGGTGGCGGACGAGTGCCACTACCAGCCGAGCATCCATGCCCGCTCCCTGCGGGCTGCGCGCAGTTACACCTGGGGACTCGTCATCCCCGACCTCACCAACTTTGGTTTCGCCAGCATCGCCCGGGCCCTTGAGGCCCACTGCCGGGAGGCGGGGATCCAGCTGCTCATTGCCTGCTCGGAGGATGACCCCACCCTGGAGCAGCGGGTGGTGGACAACCTCATCAGCCGCCAGGTGGACGGCCTCATTGTCGCCTCCAGCGGCCACAGCGACGACATCTATGCTCGCATCCACGACCGTCTGCCGGTGGTGCAGCTCGACCGCCACATCGGCGAGTCGCGCCTGCCCATGGTGATCTCGGATGCCTGCAAGGCCACCGCCGAGCTGGTGCAGGACATGGCGGCCGGCTGCGGGGAGGAGATCTACTACTTCGGCGGCCTGCTGGATCTCTCCCCCAGCCGCCACCGGCTGGCGGGCTACGAGCTGGGGTTGCACCGCGCCGGGCTGGAGGCCACATCAGACCGGGTCCGTCACCGTGACTACCAGCCAAGCTCGGGTTATCAGTTGATGGCCGAGCTGGTGGCCGAGCTCGGGGCACCGCCCAAGGGGCTCTTCACCGCCTCCTTCACCCTGCTCGAGGGGGTGCTGCGCTACCTCAACGAGGCGGGGCTGATGGAGACAGGGATGCGGCTGTGCACCTTCGACGACCACGACCTGCTCGACTGCATCCCCATGCGCATCGACTCGGTGGCCCAGGATTGCCCGGCCCTGGCTCGCGCCGCCTTCGAACTGATGCAACAACTTATCGCGGGCAATCCCCCCACCCAGACCGCCCAGGTCATCCCCCCCAGGGTGCGCTGGCGCAGCCGCCGCTAACCCGAAAAGATGAAAAAGCCCCGCCAGTGCGGGGCTTTTTGCTGTGGGGCGAGGGCTTGCCTCAATCCGTGGTACTGGCGCGCCAGAACACCTGCTTGATGTGAGGGTGGATGCCGAGCTTCACCATCAGGGCGTCCAGCTCGTCGCCATCGATGGAGGTGGCCAGCAGCACCGCCGAGATCTCCAGATCCCGCTCGCCAAAAGGCTCGATGTCGAGCTCGCTCAGCGGATAGTTGGCCTGCTCCAGCATCTCTTCCAGCCAGTGCAGCACCTCCTTCTGGTATTCGCGCTGGGTGAGGGCGGTCACCCGGTAGGTCACCTCTGTGTCTGTGTTGTCCACCGGGCGGCGGTTGATCTGGTTCACCAGCGGGCGCAGCAGGGTGTTGGCGGCCAGCACGAACAGGGCGCCGAGGATCGCCTCCATGGCCAGCCCGGCCCCGCTGGCGGCACCGACCGCGGCCACTCCCCACAGGGTGGCGGCGGTGTTGATGCCGCGGATGTTGCCGGATTCGCGCATGATGACGCCGGCGCCGAGAAAACCGATGCCGGAGACGATGTAGGCCACCACGTGCACTACCCCGTAGGTGCCGCCGTGCAGGTCATAGATACGCTGGGCCAGGTTGACGAACAGGGCCGCGCCCACCGCCACCAGCACATTGGTGCGCAAGCCCGCGGTACGCTGGCGGTACTGACGCTCCAGCCCCACCAGACTGCCGAGCACGAAGGCGAGCAGCAGGCTGGCCAGGGTGTCGAGCAGGGAAATCATGTCCAATTGTTGCCACATTCTCATGGCGTACTCCTTCTGTTGCAGATGGCCTTCCTGAAGGCGAGCGAGGGTTCCCTTGTCTGCTCCCCGTGCGTGAAGGCCACCACCTCATCAAAAAAACGCACGGAAAGCCCGGCCCGGCCATGCTGGATGGCGGGCTGGGCTGCGAAACGGATTGAAAGGGGCCAGCGTGGCTGGCCCCGGTTATGGCTTGCTCAATTGAGCGCCGGTTCAGGGTCGCGGCGGGGATGCAGCTCCCAGCGGACCGGGTGATGTACCCCTACCTGGTGCACGAACTGCACCAGATAGCGCCGCTGGGGCGGGGTGCAGTGCAGATTGAGCACCAGCTCCCGCCCGCCGCTGCGACCGGGTCGCAGGGACTGCAGGGGGTGCAGGCCCGCCGGTTGCAGGGTGTGGTTCACCAGATCCAGCACCTGCTCCATGTCGGCCCGATCCTCGCAACGGATCTGCAGCCGGTAGTGGTGCTGGCGCTCCTTGCCACGCAGCCAGAGCGGCAACAGGCCGCGCCCCAGTCTGCTCAGCAGGGGGTGAGTCCGGTTGGTTACGGACAGGGTTGAAATAAAACGCATAGCAGCCTCCTTGTGGGAAGCAGAAACTATGCAGGCATGGCGGCCATGGCTTTTGGCCAATGGTCACCAGACGTCAAGTGTAAAAAGAGAAGAGGGGAGTGGATTTCCGCTTCTCGCAGGGCTGCGAGCATGCGGCAGAGGATGACCTGCGGCTAGCTCGCGACCCGGGGACCGACGACGAGGGTCGGTCTACAACTGTCACTTGATGAGTTGCCCACTGATGGTCTCCGCTGTTGATGGACGGCCTGATGGTACTCATCCAGAGCGGTGGGGTAAAGCCTCATCGCCCATTTAGCAACATTTAGATACAAGTTCGTCAATAGTTGGGGCCGGCTGGCTACCTCTGTGGCCATAAGAGGGCGGCGAGATGCCCCGCCCCCTCACCCCGCCTCAGATGGCAGGTTTTTCTCTACCTTGGCGCGCCGCTATTTCAACCCCAGCCGTTTGAGGATCATTGCGGCCGGGCAGAAGCCGGTGAAGGCGCTCTGGATCAGGTTGACCCCGACAAAGACGCTCAGCCAGACAAAGCCCGGGTGTACCCAGGCGGTGAGCAGCAGCGACAGCAGCAACATGCAGCCCGCGACCACTCTTACTCCGTTTTCTACTGTCATGACCTTCTCCTTAGTTAATTTAGATATTGCTAATTTAGTGTCACTTTATACAATAGAACCAAATATCAGCAATTGCTAATTTACTCCCATGAGCCAATTCGACGAGATGAACAGACACGCGACGGCCGCCGCCTCCCTGCTCAAGGCGCTGGCTCATCCCGAACGCCTGATGGTGCTCTGTCAGCTGGTGGAGGGGGAGAAGGGAGTCGGGGAGCTGCTGGCCCGCAGCCAGCTTGGCCAGTCGGCCTTCTCCCAGCAACTGTCGGTATTGAAGCGCCAGGGTCTTGTCCGCTCGCGCAAGGTCTCCCAGCAGATCTACTACTCGCTGGTGAGCGAGGCTGCCGTCGATGTGCTGGCGGCGCTGCAAACCCATTTTTGTCACTCAGAAAATAAGGAATCTTGATGATGGAAAGCCAATGGCTGCTCTCCCTGGGGGGAGGCATGCTGGTGGGGCTCGCGGCCCTGATCCTGATGCTGTGCAACGGCCGGGTGGCCGGGATCAGCGGCATCCTGGCCGGTGCGCTGCAACACAGAGCGCCGTGGCGACTGCTCTTCCTGCTGGGGTTGGGAGCGGGAGCCTGGCTGGCACTGACGCTGGGTTGGGCCAGCATGCCTGCATTCACCGCGCT
Organism: Aeromonas sp. QDB20; assembly: GCF_027707805.1. Classification (NCBI taxonomy): domain Bacteria; kingdom Pseudomonadati; phylum Pseudomonadota; class Gammaproteobacteria; order Aeromonadales; family Aeromonadaceae; genus Aeromonas; species Aeromonas sp. QDB20. The sequence continues at coordinate 56,183 of NZ_JAPCJC010000009.1, forward strand.
GCCCGCCTGGCCGCTGGTGCTGCTGGCCGGTCTGCTGGTGGGCATCGGCACGCGTTTTGGCAATGGCTGTACCAGCGGCCACGGCATCTGTGGCATGGGGCGGCTCTCCGTGCGCTCCATAGTGGCGACCCTCACCTTCATGGCAACCGGTGTGCTGACCGTGTTTCTGACTCATCATCTCTTCTAGGAGGCTATTGCGATGACCTTGTTGACAAGTCTGCTCGCCGGTTTGCTGTTTGGTCTGGGTCTGGCCATCTCAGGCATGATAGACCCCGCCCGGGTCACCGGTTTTCTCGATCTGGCCGGCGCCTGGGATCCCAGCCTGGGGTTCGTGATGGGGGGCGCCCTGCTGGTCTTCATGCCGGGTTATTTCTTGCTGGTGAAGCCGCGGCGCCTGAGCCTGCTGGGAGAGCCCATGGCTGTGGTGCCAGCCCCCAAGCTGGATCGCCGTCTCGTCGGGGGATCTGCCCTGTTCGGTATAGGTTGGGGATTGGTGGGGATCTGTCCGGGGCCTGCCTTGAGTCTCATTTCCAGTGGCCAGCCCATGATATTGTTGTTCGTAGCCGCCATGGTGGCCGGGATCTTGCTGGTTGATCGGGTCCTGGTGAAGGTGCGGGAGAAGCGCTGCCACGCCCGCTCCGCCTGAATGGATTGCCCCCGCTGCCGGGGAAGGAGAACTATCATGGAACCGATCCGCTTGCCGGGGGCCATTCTGCTGGCCGTGACCTCTGCGCTTGTCTCTCCCATGACGCTGTCGACGGCATGGTCTGCCGAGACGAATGGCGAGGCGGCCCTGACACTGGCTCCCCGTCAGGTGACCGACTGGCTCACTCTGGATGGCACCGTCAGTGCCATCCATCAGGGGACGGTGGCGGCCCAGACTGGCGGTCGGGTCTCCCGCATGCTGGTGGATGTGAACGATGAGGTGGTGGCCGGACAGCCCCTGCTCGAGATCAGCGGCAAGGAGCAGTTTGCCGCCGTGACCGGCGCCGAGGCGCGACTGGCCCGGGCCCAGGCCCAGCAGGTGGAAGCCGAGCGCCAGCTCGCCCGCTTCCAGGCGCTGATTGCCAAGGGGGTGATCACCCGCGCCCAGCTCGACAGCGCCCTGGCGAGCGACAGATCTGCCCGCGCCGAGGTGAACGCCGCCGAGGCGGCCCTCACCCAGGCTCGGGAGGCCTACGGCTATACCCGCATCCTCGCCCCCTACGCCGGGGTGGTCACCAAGCGGCTGGTGGAGTTGGGGGAGACTGTGGCCCCAGGGACGCCGCTGCTCTCGGGCTTTTCCCTTGATGCCCTGCGGGTGGAGGTGGAGCTGCCCCAGTCCGCGCTGGCCCTCGCCGGCCAGCCGTCGGATGCGCAGGTGCTATTGCCGGATGGCAAGGCCGTTACCCCCCTCAAACTGACCCGCTTCAACTATGCCGACAGCCAGAGCCACGCCTTTCGGCTGCGCCTCGACCTGCCGCCGAGCACGGCAGGGGTGCTGCCCGGCATGTGGCTCAAGGTGCAGCTCAAACAGGGCGAACGTCAGCTGCTGCAGGTGCCGGAGCAGGCCCTGCTCAGGCAGGGTGAGTTCAGCGGTCTCTACCTGAAGGAAGGAGAGCGCTGGGTGCTGACGCCGGTGCGGGTCGGCCATTGCCAGGCAGGGCAGTGCGGGATCCTGGCGGGCGTCCAGAGCGGCGATCGGGTGGCACCGGATGGCTGGGCGCGCCAGCAGGCGGTGGCCCATGAGTAACGACGCTCACGACAGCAAGAACAAACTGGGGCCAGCCGGCCGGTTGGCGGCCCTGTTTCAGGGCTCGGCCATCACCCCGTTGCTGGCGCTGGTGGGGCTCTTGCTCGGCCTCTTTGCGGTGCTGGTGACCCCCAAGGAGGAGGAGCCGCAGATCGATGTCACCTTCGCCGACGTCTATATCCCCTTCCCGGGCGCCAGCCCCGCCGAGGTCGAATCCCTCGTCACCACCCCGGCCGAGCAGGTGGTCTCCCAGATAAAGGGTATTGATACCCTCTACTCCTTCTCTCGCCCGGACGGCGCCCTGCTGGTGGTGGTGTTCAAGGTGGGGGTGAGCCGCGAGCAGGCCATCGTCGACCTCAACAACCAGCTCGACTCGAACCGGGACTGGCTGCCCCAGGGGCTTGGCGTCGGCCAGCCGCTGGTCAAACCCAGGGGGATCGACGATGTGCCCATCGTCAGCCTGACGCTCTGGAGCAAGCAGCTGGGGGCCGCCGAGCTGACCCGGGTCGCCCACGAGCTGGAGACCGAGCTCAAGCGATTGCCCGGCACCCGCGATATCTACAGCCTGGGCGGCCAGCGCGCCGTGCTGCGGGTGATGCCAGATCCGGCCGCCCTCAGCGCCCACGGCATCAGCTGGGGTGAGCTCAACCAGCGGCTCGCCGCCGCCAACCAGGCGGGCAACGAGCAGGCCGTGGTGCAGGACAATCGGGAGATCAAGGTGCAGGTGGGGCAGTTCCTGCAGAGCGAGCAGGAGGCCCGCGAGCTGGTGGTGGGCCTGCACGATGGCAAGCCGGTCTACCTCGGCGAGGTGGCCCAGGTGTCCCTTGGGGAGGAGACCCCGGTGCAGCGCAGCTGGATGGGGCAGGGGGAGCAGAGCTATCCGGCAGTGACCCTGGCTATCGGCAAGCAGCCGGGGCAGAACGCGGTCGATGTGGCCAAGCGGGTGGAGGCGCGGGTCGAGAGTCTCAAAAATCGGCTCATCCCTGCCGGGGTCGAGGTGACGGTGACTCGGGACTACGGCGTCACCGCCGAGACCAAATCCAACACCCTGATCGGCAAGCTGATTTTTGCCACCACGGCGGTGGTGCTGCTGGTACTGGTGAGCATGGGTTGGCGTGAGGCGCTGGTAGTTGGCGTTGCCATCGTCATCACCCTGGCACTGACCCTGTTTGCCAGCTGGGCGTGGGGCTTTACCCTCAACCGGGTGTCGCTGTTTGCGCTGATCTTCTCCATCGGCATCCTGGTGGATGACGCCATAGTCGTGGTGGAGAACATCCACCGCCATCGCGGCCTGGGCAAGGGTTCCCTCAAGGAGCTCATTCCGGGGGCGGTGGACGAGGTGGGTGGCCCCACCATACTCGCCACCCTGACCGTGATCGCGGCCCTGTTGCCGATGGCGTTTGTCAGCGGCCTGATGGGCCCCTACATGAGCCCCATCCCCATCAATGCCAGCATGGGGATGCTTATCTCCCTGCTGGTGGCCTTTATCTTCTCCCCCTGGCTGGCGGGCCATCTGCTCAAGCGCGAGGGAGATGTCGCCCACGGCGAGGCCAGGGCCGGCCTCTTTCATCGACTGATGACCCCCTTCCTGATTGGCGCTGGCGCCAGGAGCGCGAGACGCAAGCTCTGGCTGGTCATCCTGCTGCTGGTGGCGGGCGCCGCCGCCATGCCCATGGTGCAGTGGGTGGTGCTCAAGATGCTCCCCTTCGACAACAAGTCGGAATTCCAGCTGGTGCTCGACATGCCGGAGGGGGCGACCCTGGAGCAGACCGAGCGCACCCTGCTGGCGGTGGGTCGGGAGCTGGCCAGGGTGCCCGAGGTGCGGGATTACCAGATTTACGCCGGCAGCGCCGCCCCCATCAATTTCAATGGCCTGGTGCGCCACTACTTTATCCGCAGCGGCGCCAACGTGGGGGATATCCAGGTCAATCTGGTGAACAAGCATGAACGGGATCGCAGCAGCCACCAGATTGCCCAGTCGGTGCGGGCGCCGCTGCAGGTCATCGCATCCGCAGCCGGCGGCAACCTGAAAGTGGTGGAGGTGCCCCCCGGCCCGCCGGTCTGGTCACCCATCGTCGCCGAGGTGTATGGCCCCACGCCTGCTGACCGTGAAGCGGCGGCGCGCGCCGTAGAGGCCCGCTTCGTGGCGACGGCGGATCTGGTGGATGTGGACATCTATCTGACCGACCTCCATCCCAAGTGGCGGCTGGTGGTGGATCGCAGCAAGGCGGCCCGCTTTGGAGTCGATCTCGGCGATCTGGTGGCCACCCTCAATGGCGGCGTGGGCTATCAGGATGCCAGCTGGCTGCATGGTCAGGGCGCCAAGTACCCGGTACCGATCCGTGTCGAGCTCGCCTCCGGCGACAAGCGGGATCTGGCCGGCATCCTGGCGCTCAAGGTGCGCAGCCAGAGCGGCCAGCTCATCCGTGTCTCCGAGCTGGTGAGCCGCCGTGACGAGGTGGCTCCCAGCTATATCATGCACAAGAACATGCGGCCCATGGTGATGGTGGTGGCCGACATGGGGGGCCATGCCGACAGCCCCCTCTACGGCATGTTTGCCGCCGGAGCCGATATCGACTTGCCCCAGTATTACGTGCAGCAGCCCGACAAGCTGGGGGAGGTGGCTCTCTTGTGGGATGGGGAGTGGAAGATCACCTACGAGACCTTCCGCGACATGGGCATTGCCTACGGAGTGGGGATGATCCTCATCTACCTGCTGGTGGTGGCCCAGTTCCGCTCCTATCTGGTGCCACTCATCATCATGGCCCCCATCCCGCTCACTCTCATCGGAGTGATGCCGGGCCACGCCCTGCTGGGGGCCCAGTTCACCGCCACCTCGATGATCGGCATGATAGCCCTGGCCGGGATCATAGTGCGCAACAGCATACTGCTGGTGGATTTCATCGAGCAGCAGCGCAGCGCCGGTATGGCGTTCGAGCAGGCAGTGATCGGCGCCGCTCAGGTGCGGGCCAAGCCCATCCTGCTGACGGCGCTGGCGGCCATGATCGGTGCCCTGTTCATCCTCGATGACCCCATTTTCAACGGCCTGGCCATCAGCCTCATCTTCGGCATTCTGGTCTCCACCCTGCTCACCCTGGTGGTGATCCCGCTGCTCTACTACAGCCTGATGTCGCGCCGGGCGGAGGGGGGCACGGCAGATGTGCCGGGCGCACAATGACAGAAGGGCCACCCGGGTGGCCCTTCTCGTTTCACACGTTCAGGGAGGAGATATGCCGGCTGGCGGGGCTCAGCGCCCCTTCATCAGCGGGAAGTAGCGCCGGTCGGCCTGGCTCATGTGGCCGACCACCAGCTCCTGAATGATGAAGTTGAGCAACTCGTCGTTGCCAAGGGTGCCCGCCCTGGCGGCGGTCATCAGCTGGTCAGCCTTTTGCAGCAGCAGCTGGTGGTCTTGCTGGTGGCTGGTGAACTCGGGGTAACCCAGCTCGGCCAGTACCTGCTCTTCGAAGGTGAAGTGGTGGCGTGCCACGTCGAACAGATTCTCCATGCACTCCAGAAACAGGGCGGGGTGCTCCTGGTGATCCTTCATGTGCTCCAGCAGCCGGTTGGTCAGCACGAACAGCTGGCGATGCTCGGCATCGATGCGCGGGTGGCCGCACTCGTGGCTGCTCTGCCACACCAGCGAGCCCTGTTCCGGATCCAGTCCGGCGGTATAGAGGCAGACCCGGCCGCGCCCTCGTCCCTTGGCCTGATACATGGCCTGATCGGCGTGGTGCATCAGGGTCTTGGGGTCGCTGCCGTGCTCCGGGTAAAGGGCCACCCCTATGCTGCTGGAGATGCGCAGCTCCTGCTCCTCGTCGATGCGAAACGGGTGGCGCAGGCGCTGGTGCAGGTGGTCGGCCACCGTCAGCGCCTCGTCACCGGTATCGGGCAGCAGGATCACGAACTCGTCCCCGCCAAGGCGGGCCACCAGGTCCCGCTCCCGCACGCAGTGGCGCATCCGCTCGGCCACCATGTTGAGCAGCACGTCACCGGTCTCATGACCGAAGGTGTCGTTGATCGGCTTGAAGTGGTCGAGATCGATGAACAGCAGGGCGAGTTGGGCCACCTTGCCCTCCATGACCTCCTTCAGCCGCTGCTGCAGCAGGCGGCGGTTGGGCAGGTTGGTTAGCGGGTCGTAGAAGGCGAGCCGGCGCATCATCTCCTCCCTGGCGGCCCGCTCGGTGATGTCGCGGGTGACCCCGAGGATCGCATCGGGCTGGCCCTGCTCGTTGCCATGCAGGGTGGTGATGGTCTCGGTGGCCACCAGATGTCCCTCCTTGTGACGCAGCTGGGTACGAATGACACAGCGGGTCTGCTCGTGATCGCCGCGCTGCCAGGCGGCGAGGGAGCCGCTCAGCTCGGCGCGCAGCTGCTTTCTGGATGTCTCCGGAATAAGCTGCCTGAGGGGGAGGGTGAGCACATCGGTGGGGTCGTAACCGCTGAGCGGCTGGATGGCGGGGCTAACATAGCGAAAGCGCAGGGTGGTGGTGTCCATGGTCCAGATGACGTCGGCACTGTTCTCCGCCACGAAGCGGTAGTGCTGCTCGCTCTGGGCCAGCTCGCGGGTCAGTCGCTGTCGGCCGCGCGCCTCCTGGCGCAGGCGCAGATAGAGGTAGCAGAAGATGCCGAGCAGGGTCAGCAGGGAGAGGGTGATCAGCATGGCCACCGCCACGCTCTTGTCGAGCAGCTGGCGCTGCTGGCGGATCCGCTCCCTATCCGGGTTGTAGAGGAAGTGCTCCAGGTCGGGCAGGGCCGACAGCAGACCGGCGTCGAGATAGTTCCTGGCGATCTGCTGCCAGCGCTCCGGCTGCATGTAACCGGGCTCGACCAGATCGGGCTGCATCAGCTCCCGGGTGGTGTCGGCCTCGAACTGCAGCAGATCACGGCCGGCGCCGCTCGGGTAGTTGGTCACGATCCAGTCGATCATCTCGGCCGGGTTGTCCATGGCGTAGCGCCACCCCTTGAGGGTCGCCTGCTGGAAGGCATAGACCCGCTCCGGCCGGCTGTTCAGCTCGCGTTCCGAGGTGAACAGGTTGTCACCATAGAAGTCGAAGTCGATGCTGCGGGGGGAGAACACCCGGTAGGGGATGCCCATCTTGGCCAGATAGAAGGGCTCGGTGGTGCTGTAGGCGCTGATGGCATCCGTCTTGCCCGCCAGCAATGCCTTCAAGCCCTGCCGGTAGGGCTGCTTTATCCAGCTCTCCGGTGGCGTGTGGCGGTTGAGGTAGATCTGCAGCTCCTGGGAGCCGGGCTCCAGCATCAGCCGCTTGCCCGCCAGATCCGCCGGCTGGCGAATGTCGGGTCGCTCCAGGGTGAGCAGCACCAGTGGCGAGTGCTGCAACATGGAGGCCAGCACCACGATGGGCTGGCCGCTGGCGCGGGCCAGCAGCAGATCGCTGCCGCTGATCCCGAACTGGGCATTGCCCGACATCACCTCGTTGACCACATCGGTGCCGGTCATGGCGGGTCGCAGCGTGACATCCAGACCGGCGGCTCGATAGAAACCCTTGGCCTGGGCCGCGTAATAGCCGGCAAACTGGAACTGGTGTTGCCAGGGCAACTGCACTGTCACCTTGTCAATCACCGCCTTCGACGGCGGTGAAAAAAAGGCGCAAAACATCGCCGAACCAAGCATTGGCAGGTACCAGAGCAGGCGATGAAGGGAGGAATTTACGACGCTCATACTCATTCCTCTCGGGAGACGATGGTCCGTCCTAGAGTCAAACAATTCCTTGTTGCCCGCAAGGGGGCGAAAGGGCGCTATAACAGGGGATGCGTAACAGAAAAAATGATTTCTGTGTCATTCATCACATTTGGCCTTCCTGCTCGTTATTTTTGGCAATTAAGCGAAGAATTACGGAGCCATATGACCTATAAAAATGGTCGCATTTTAGTCGTATTTGATTGTCGATTACCTCAATAAGCGCGAGTGTTTGGGCTCTTTTTAGCGCAATGCGTCAGTCTGTGTCGCCGTATCACGGGATACTTTCAACTTGCTGTCGAAATGTGTCGAAACTGCGATTATTGCGTTATGAGTCAATTATTGGCGGGAGGGGGGAAGCGGATCCTTGCTGCCCGGGTGGTATGATAGCGGTTCTCCCATCCCGATGAGGCCTTCTCATGTCCCGATTGCGTCTGTTGTTGTCCGACTCCCACGATCCTTTGTTCAATCTGGCGGTGGAAGAGTGCATTTTTCGCCAGATGGACCCGCACCAGCGGGTGCTGTTTCTGTGGCGCAACGCCAATACCGTGGTGATCGGCCGGGCCCAGAACCCCTGGAAGGAATGCAATACCCGCCGCATGGAAGAGGACGGGGTGACCCTGGCTCGCCGCAGCAGCGGTGGCGGCGCCGTGTTTCACGACCTTGGCAACAGCTGCTTCACCTTCATGGCGGGCAAGCCGGAGTATGACAAGAGTATTTCCACCTCCATCGTGCTGGACGCGCTCAAGCGGCTCGGAGTCGAGGCTTTCGCCTCCGGTCGCAACGATCTGCTGGTGGCGACCCCGGACGGGGATCGCAAGGTGTCGGGCTCGGCCTATCGGGAGACCCATGATCGCGGCTTTCACCACGGCACCCTGCTGCTGGACGCAGACCTCGGCCGGCTCGCCCACTACCTCAATCCCGACCCCAAGAAGCTGGCGGCCAAGGGGATCAGCTCGGTGCGCAGCCGGGTGGCGAACCTCGGCGAGCTGCTGCCGGGCATCGACCATGGCCAGGTGAGCCAGGCCCTGTGCGAGGCCTTCTTCAGCCACTACGGTGAGCGGGTACAGCCAGAGCACATCTCCCCCGAGCGGCTGCCAGACTTGCCCGGCTTTGCCGAGACCTTCGCCCGCCAGCGCAGCTGGGAGTGGAACTTCGGCCACGCCCCGGCGTTTACCCATCAGCTGGACGAGCGTTTCGGCTGGGGCGGGGTGGAACTGCACTTCGATGTGGAGAAGGGGGTGATAGGGCGGGCGCAGATCTTCAGCGACAGCCTGGAGCCGGCCCCGCTGGATGCGCTGGCCACGCGCTTGCCCGGGGTGGCTTATCAGGTGGAGGCCATCGACGAGTTGCTGCGCCAGTGGCGCGGCGAGTTCCCGGCCCTGCAGAGCGAGCTGGAGGTATTCTCCTGCTGGTTGCTGGCATCGCTGCGCTGACGCTTTTCTCGCCGTTGGGGCGGGTGGATCACAAAATCAAAAGAGGCGCCCGAAAGGCGCCTTTTTGCCAGCCACCGTCCGCCCTCATGCATGACAAAAAGTAGGGGAGGCCATTAGATATTGTCGCTGTTTCAAACGGCGACCCAGGGGTATAAGGGCAGCACATTTGCTGTACTAATGGTATAAAAATGAGTGACTTGGTCTATTTGAAAGATGAAGGCGTCAACGCCATCCACCCCGAATTCAAACGTCGTTTTGCCACAGTCAAAGCCAACTTTTTCTCGCGCAACCCCGATCTCTGGCCGGTCTTTCGTGAACCCGGCTTCGCCACCCTCAACGAGTTTCGCGCCCGCGGCCTGGCCCCGTCGGCGCGGCTGAACGCCTGGCCCGATGGTCGCGCCCGCCTCGCCGACTTGTGCGAGACCATGCCGGTGCCGCAAGCCATGCGCACGCCGGGCGAGCCCATGGCGGAGCTGCTGTTTGCCGGCGCCCTCTCCAAAGACTGGGAGAACCCCTCCAGCGTCGAGAACGTGGTCACCATGTCGGCGGATCCCGCTATCTACGGCGCTCAGATGGGGATCCTCGCCAACCCCAACCTGGTCTACTCCGAGTATGCCGGGGTGGCTGAGGAGCTGGAGAAGAAGGTGGTGCGCCAGATTGCCCTGCTGGCGGGTTACGATCCGGCCCGCGCCACCGGCATCTTCACCCAGGGGGGGACCTTTTGTAACCTCTATGGCTACCTGCTCGGCATTCGCAAGAGCCTGCCCGAGGCCAAGCACAAGGGGCTCGGCCACTATCAGGATTACCGCATCATCAACTCCCAGGGCGGCCACTACTCCAACATCACCAACCTCTCTCTGCTCGGGGTCGACATCGAGAACAAGACCATCCGCATCCAGGTGGGCGAGAACAACGACATCGATCTCGACCATCTGGAGCGCACCCTGACCGCCTGCTTTGCCCTCAAGCACGTGGTGCCCACCATCATGCTCACCATGGGCACCACCGACACCTTCGGGGTGGACCAGGTGAGACCCGTGGTCGAGCTGCGGGATCGCCTCTGCGAGCGGTTCGAGGTGGCGGTCAAGCCGCACATCCACGTGGATGCCGCCATCGGCTGGTCGATGATCTTCTTCCTGGATTACGACTTTGCCGCTAACCCGCTCGCCATCAACGCCGCGACTCTGGCGGGCATAGAGCGCAACGTGAGCCGCTTCGCCGAGCTCAGATACGCCGACTCCTTCACCGTCGACTTCCAGAAGTGGGGTTATGTGCCCTATACCTCCAGCCTGGTGATGATAAAAGAGCAGGATGACCTCAAGGCGATGGAGAACGACCCGGAGAACTTCTCCTACTTCGAGCGGGACATCCAGGGCCAGACCCACCTGCAGTCCACCATCGAGTGTTCCCGCGGGGCGAGCGGTCTGTTTGGTGCCTATGCGGCCCTCAACTACCTGGGGGTCGAGGGGTATCGCACCGTGCTGGCCCACTGCCTGCAAAACGCCAACTACTTCCGCTTCCGGTTAAGCCAGCTCGGCAACGTCAAGCTGGTGGCGCAGGAGAATCAGGGGCCGAGCGTGGGCTTCAAGATCTACAACCCCGAGTGGGTGCAGGACCCCGACGCCGAGTTCGCCTTCGAGCTGGCGCGCAGCACGGACCCCGCCTACAAGGCGCGCCTGCAGCGCAACACCGACTATCACCGCAGCCTGTTTACCGGGCGTGGCAAGGTGGGGCTCTACACCAACTGGGTGGAGGCCATCGCCCACTCCGACTACGACGCCCGCGGCAAGTACTCCTATATCGCCGGTGAGAAGGCGGTCTTTATGAACCCGGCCTGCGGCCGCGAGCAGATCGACGCCTTTATCGACCATATCCGCGGCTGAGCGGCGCACGGTATTTAAAGAGAGCCGGACAGCAAAACGGCGGGATGATCCCGCCGTTTTTTATTGGTTCTGGTTACTGCTTCTGAAGAGCCGTCACCGTCAGCTTGCCAGCCGGGTTTTCGGCGTGGAAGCGCACCGCATCCCCCACCTGCAGATCCTTGAGCAGGGCCGGGTCGGCTACCAGAAACACCATGGTCATGGCGGGCATCTTGAGGTTCGCGATGGCCTCGTGCTTGATGCCCACCTTGCCATTTGCCGCGTCGATGCGGCTGATGACTCCCTTGGTCATCACCCTCTCCTGCATTCCCTCCATCTGCTGCATGTCACCCATCTGGCTCATGTCATGGCCTTCGTGGTTCATCATCTCCTCGGCCTGCAGGCCGGTGTGGGTAGCAAGGCCCAGCAGCAGGGTCAGGGTCAGCGTCTTGTAGTTCATCTTGGTTTCCTTGTTTGGGTTGTCCGGTTGATCAGGGTGCAGTCTGGGTATCCGTCTGCGCAGTCGTGTGGTCGAGGGTCTTCAGGGTGCGGCTGCGCCAGAGGTAATAGGCGGCGGGCAGCACCAGCAGGGTCAGCACCAGGGCGGTCACCATGCCGCCTATCATGGGGGCGGCGATGCGCTGCATCACCTCCGAGCCGGTGCCCTGGCTCCACATGATGGGCAGCAGGCCCGCGATGATGGTGACCACCGTCATCATCTTGGGGCGCAGGCGCAGGGCGGCGCCGTGGACCACCGCCCGGTGCAGGCCGGCCTGGTCCGGTTTGCCGCTGGCCACCAGATCGTCCCAGGCGTGGTTGAGGTAGACCAGCATCAGCACCCCGGTCTCCACCGCCACCCCGGCCAGGGCGATAAAGCCGACCCCCACCGCCACCGAGAGGTTGAAGTCGAGCAGCCAGAGGGTCCAGATCCCGCCCACGACCGCGAGCGGCAGAGTGGTGAGAATGAGCAACACCTCCTGGAAGCGGCGAAACGCCAGATAGAGCAGCAGCACGATAATGGCGACGGTGAGCGGCACCACGTAGGTGAGGCGCTCCATGGCCCGCTCCATGTATTCGTACTGACCTGACCAGCTGAGGGCGTAACCCGGTGGCAGCACCAGTTGCTTGCCCACCTCGGCCTTGGCCTCTGCCACAAAGGAGCCGATGTCGCGGCCGCGGATGTCCACGTAGACCCAGCCGTTGAGGCGCGCGTTTTCACTGCGCAGCATGGGCGCCTCGTCGCTGATGTAGACCCGGGCCACGTCCGCCAGGGCGATCCGCTCCCCCTTGGGGGTGACCAGGGGCAGCAGTTCGAGGCTGGCCACCGAGTCGCGATAGCTCTGGGGATAGCGCAGGTTGATGGGGTAGCGTTCGCGCCCCTCGATGGTCTGCCCCACCTCCATGCCACCCACCGCGGTGGCGAGCACCGCCTGCACGTCGGCGATGTTGAGACCGTAGCGGGCCGCCTTGAGCCGGTCGATGTCCACCTTCACATAGCGACCGCCCGCCACCCGCTCGGCGTAGACCGATGAAGCGCCTTCCACCTTGCCGACGATCTGCTCAAGTTGCTGGCCAAGTTGTTGAATGACCTTGAGGTCAGGCCCGGCAATCTTGATCCCCACCGGGGTCTTGATGCCGGTGGCCAGCATGTCGATGCGGGTCTTGATGGGGGGCACCCAGGCGTTGGTGAGGCCGGGGAAGCGGATAAGGGAATCGAGCTCCTCTTTCAGCTTCTCCGGGGTCATGCCGGGGCGCCACTGATCCCGGGGTTTGAGCTGGATGCTGGTCTCCATCATCACCAGATCCGCCGGGTCGGTGGCGCTGTCGGCGCGTCCCGCCTTGCCGAACACGTTCTGCACCTCGGGGACGGTGCGGATGAGCTTGTCGGTCTGCTGCAAAATCTCCCGCGCCTTGCCCACCGAGATGTTGGCCGCAGTGGTGGGCATGTACATGATGTCCCCCTCATCGAGCGGCGGTATGAACTCGGAGCCCAGGTGCTGGAGCGGCCAGAAGCCCGCGAGCGTGACCACCAGGGCGGCGGCGAGGGTGGTCTTGGGGCGGGCCAGCACGGCGTTGAGCAGCGGGATATAGGCCTGGCTCAGGCCACGGTTGAGGGGGTTGGCCTGCTCGGGCAACACCTTGCCGCGGATGAAATAGCCCATGATGACCGGCACCAGCGTGATGGCGAGCGCGGCGGCGGCGGCCATGGCGTAGGTCTTGGTGAAGGCGAGCGGGTGGAACATGCGCCCCTCCTGCGCCTCCAGCGCAAACACCGGCAAGAAGCTCATGGTGATGATGAGCAGGGAGAAGAAGATGGCGGGGCCCACCTCGATGCTCGCCTCGGTGATGATGCGCCAGCGGTTCTTGTCGGTGAGCGCCTCCCGCTCCATGTGCTTGTGGACGTTCTCTATCATCACGATGGCGCCATCCACCATGGCGCCGATGGCGATGGCGATGCCCCCGAGCGACATGATGTTGGCGTTGATCCCCTGCAGATGCATCACGATAAAGGCGGTCAAAATCGCAATAGGGAGGGTGATGACCACCACCAGCGACGAGCGCAGGTGGAACAGGAAGGCGAGACAGACCAGTACCACCACCGCGAACTCCTCCACCAGCTTGCCGGAGAGGTTGTCGATGGCGCGCTGGATAAGGTCGGAGCGATCGTAGACGGTGACGATCTCCACCCCCTCCGGCAGGCTGGATTTCAGCTCGGCCAGCCGCGCCTTGACCCCGTCTATGGTGTGCTGGGCATTCTCGCCGTAACGCATGACGATGATGCCGCCCACCACTTCCCCTTCGCCGTTGAGCTCGGCGATGCCGCGCCGCATCTGGGGGCCGGTGACTACGTCCGCCACGTCACCCAGCAGCAGGGGTGCGCCGCGCACATTGGTGCCAAGCGGAATCTGTTTTAAGTCCTCCACGCTCTTCAAATAACCATTCGAGCGCACCATGTACTCCGCCTCCGCCATCTCGATGACGGAGGCGCCGGTCTCCTGGTTGCCCTGCTTGATGGCGGTCTCGATGAGGGAGAGCGGGATGCCGTAGGCGCGCAGCTTGTCCGGGTCGACCCGCACCTGGTACTGGCGCACCATGCCGCCGACGGTGGCCACTTCGGAGACGCCGTTCACCGTCTGCAGCTCGTACTTGAGGAACCAGTTCTGCAGCGAGGTGAGTTCGCTCAGGTCGTGCTTGCCGGTTTTGTCCACCAGGGCGTACTGGTATACCCAGCCCACCCCGGTGGCGTCCGGCCCGAGCTGGGGCTGGGCCCCGGCGGGCAGATTGGGGGCCACCTGGCTCAGGTACTCCAGCACCCGTGCGCGGGCCCAGTAGAGGTCCGTGCTGTCGTCAAACAACACATAGACGAAGGAGTCGCCGAAGAAGGAGTAGCCGCGCACCGTGGTCGCGCCCGGCACCGCCAGCATGGCGGTGGTGAGCGGGTAGGTGACCTGATCCTCCACCACCTGGGGCGCCTGGCCCGGGTAGGAAGTCTTGATGATCACCTGCACGTCGGAGAGATCCGGCAGGGCGTCCACCGGGGTCTGCTTGACCGACCAGAGCCCCCAGGCGGTGAGCATGACAGTCAGCAGCAACACCAAAAAGCGGTTGCCGACGGACCAGCGAATGATGGAAGGGATCATGACTGGGCTCCTCTCATTCGGTGGGCTGGCAGCAAGTTGGGTTTGTACTCAAGGCAGCGAAGCATGGCCGGGATCATGACTTATCCCCCATCTGGTGCTGGCTGTGATCCATACCCTCCATGCCTGGCATCTCGCCCTTGGCCTCTTTCATCGGCTCGTCCGCGGCCGGTTTGTCTTCCACATGGATCTGGATGATGCGGTACTCGTCCCCCTCCTGCTCCACCTGCAGATGCAGGGTCTGATCCGGTTTCAGCTGGCTGAGGTCCACGCCGTCGGCCACGGTGAAGTCCATCTCCATGGCGGGCCACTGCCACTCGGGAATGGGCTGATGAGAGATGCCGAGGGTGCGCCCGGCGAGATCGATGTTCTGCACCTGGCCCTGGGTCCACACCTGCATGGGACGCACCGCCGTCATGCGCTGGAAGTCCGAATCGATGGCCGATTCGGAGTCGAGCAGGAACTGGGCCGAGCTGACTATGCTGTCACCGGCTTCGACCCCCTCGTCGATGGCGACCTTGTCACCAAACTGGGGGCCCAGGGTGACGGCCACCGACTTGAAGTTGCCATCCCCCAGCGCCAGCACCAGCCTGTCCTGGCTGCCGGTGCGGATCACCGCTTCGCTCGGCACCACCAGGCGGGGTTCCCCCTTGCCGGTGCCGATGCTCACCTTGGCGAACATATTGGGTTTCAGGAACTCGTCCGGGTTGTCGAAACGCAGGCGTACCCGCAGGGTGCGGGTGCTGGCATCGAGCGTCGGGTAGAGGTAGTCCACCCGACCCTGCCAGCGGCGGCCGGGGGCATAGTCCAGGGTCATGGTGACCGGATCGCCGACCTTGATCTGGGCCGCCTGGCGCTCGAACACCTCGGCACTCACCCACACCTGCTTGAGGGTGCTGATGTTGAACAGGGGCGCGGCGGGTTCCACATACTGGCCTTCCCGCACCTTGAGCTCGGAGACATAGCCGCTGCTCGGGGCATAGATGCGCACCGTCTCCTGCACCTTGCGGGTGCGCTTGAGGGCCGCAATCTGATCCGCCGGTACCTGCAGCGACTTGAGCTTGCCCTCGGCGGCGCGCAGCAGCAGGGGATTGGTGGTGCCCAGCGCCAGCAGGTATTCGTGCTGGGCGTTCACCAGATCCGGGGCGTAGAGATCGTAGATAAAGCTGCCCTTGGTCACCTGCTGCCCCTCGTTCTTGATGGCGAGGTTGCGGATCCAGCCCGCCATCCGGGAGTTGATGGCTTCGAGGCGCTCCTCGTCATAGCCCACATAGCCGACCGTCTCGATCTGCTGGTGGACGGGCAGTTTCTCCACCTTGGCCAGCCGCACCCCCAGGTTCTGCTGGATCTCGGGGCTGATGGTGACGGTGCCGGGGGAGCCGCCCTGTTTTTCCTCATAGACGGGGATGAAGTCCATCCCCATGTTGTCCTTGGCGGGGCCGTCGCGCTTGTCGCGGGGATCCATGGGGTTGACCCAGTAGAGCGGTGTCTTCTCCTTGGCAACCGCGGTGACTGTCTGTTTGGCGGCCCAGTAGCCGCCACCGGCGCCGAGGGCGAGCAGCAGGGTGGATAGCAGCAGGGTCCGGCTCATCGCACACCTCCTGTCCGGGACGGGTGGGGCAGGTCGGCGCAGTGGGCAAGAGGCGCGGGTCGGCCGTGTTCGGCCACGGGGCCGGGGATCGGGGCATATGACATGATACTTCTTCTCTTCTGTCAGTGCGCCGGAGGGGGTGTGCAGGCAAGGCATCACCAGAGTCCGGGCGGCAAACGGGGCGCAGCTGTGTCAGCGCGCACGGCTCCCTGTGCGTGTGCCGAATCGACCAGGGCACAGGGTCAGGCAAGGCGGCCGAAAACGGACAAGTAGAGGCTTGTCGCGGCCGCGGGAGAAGAGCGTTCTAGTGGCGCAGCACCGACAGCATCAGGTGTCGGCGCGGCCAAGAGGGAGGGTGGGTACCGCGGGATCGCAGGAAGGGATCCCGCAGCCAGTTGTCCAGCACGCTGCCGGCAGTCCCGAGGGGCAGCAGCAACAACGGCAGGGCGAGCAGGGTCAGCAGGGCGGCCAGCAGCGGCAAGCCTGGGCTGCTGCTCGAGGTGAGCCCGCCGTGCATCTGGCACTCCTGGCTGACGGCATCTGGTGCCCCGGCCTCCTGGGATGCCCCGTGGCAGGAGAGTCCCTGCATGGCGCTGCTGCTCATGGCCTGATGGTCTTGCGCCATGGCGGCGTTGAGGGCATCCAGCCCGTGCCAGCCGATGCAGAGGGTGAGATTGCAGACGAGCATCAGCCCCAGCAGCAGCCGGGCAATGCTTTCTGTGGGCAATCTCGATGAGAGCATGGGGAAAATCCTGACAATAACTAGGGACACTGTAAACCTTGCCTTGAGGAGAAGGTCAATGGCCCCGGCCGTGTCAGAGAGGGGCCTGATGAATCGTTAAGCGTCACTTAACGATGGCGTATAGCCAACCCTAATGAAGCCGGCTTCTTCTCTCGTTAGGATGCGTACCAGTCAGAAGTTGCCAGGGCATCAAACCGGGGGTTTGAGCCGTCTCTCTGGCGAGTCTCCATCCAGTTCATTGTTCGGGAGTAACGATATGCAGCAACGACGGCTGGCGCTGATGCTTGCAGCCTTGCTGAGTCCCTCTGCCATGGCCGGTGGCCTTGCCTTGTATGAAACCAGCGCGGCCAACAGTGCCCTGGCCAACGCAGGGGCGGCCGCCGGCGCCCAGGGGGCGGAGACCATCGCCAGCAATCCTGCCGGCATGACCAGGCTGGCAGGCACCCAGTTGCAGGTCAATGGCGGCGCTGTATATGGCGACCTCGAGCTGGATCTGGAGCAGGGGGGCAACAACGGCGGCAATGCCCTGCAGAGCGCCCCGCTCGGCAGCCTCTATCTGACCCACGCTCTCGATGAGCAGTGGGTCGCCGGCCTCGGACTCTTCGGCAGCCACGGTCTGGGGATCGATTATGGCGAGGGGTGGCAGGGGCGTGGCTATGTGCAGTCCGCCAAGCTGACCGGGATCGCCTTTGCTCCCAGCCTGGCGTATCGCATCGATGACCACTGGTCGGTGGGGGCCAGCCTGATAGCCATGCATGGGGCGCTGGAGGCCTCACTGGACATGACGCCGAACGGTTCAACCAGTCAGGCATTTTCCGACAGCGACTGGGCATATGGCGCCTCCTTCGGGGTGCTCTACGAGCTGGATAACGACTCCCGCATCGGGTTGAGCTACTTCTCCGAATTGAAGTGGGAGCTGGACGATCAGCCATTGAGCCGAGTGAATGGAGCCGGGCTGGGGGTGGAGATGATGATCCCGCAGACCCTGACCCTGAGTGGCTATCACCAACTCAACCCGCAGTGGGCCCTGCTGGCCAGTGCCAACTGGCAGCAGTGGTCCCGCTTTGGCGAGGTGGATCTCGCGTCGGGACAGCAGAGCAGAACCCTTGACATGCAATACCAGGACACCTGGCATCTGAGCCTGGGCACCCAGTTCGATGTGACGCCGGCCCTACGCCTGAGCAGCGGCATCAGCTATGACAGCAGCGCCGTGGACGACGTGCACCGCACTGTTACCCTCCCGCTGGGCGAGAGCTGGCGCTGGGGTCTGGGGGCCAGCTATCAGCTGACACCAGCCACCAGACTGGAAGCCAGCTATACCCTGGCCTGGCTGGGGGATATGGCAGTGGAGCAGGATGGGATCGGTCGCCCCCAGCTGTCAGGTACCTACCACAACAGCTACCTGAACTTCTTGAGCATAGGGGTGCAGCACCAGTTCTGAGGCCTGACTTGTCGCGTTGGGAGGTAGCCGGCTATGTGTTCTCTTGCCGGCGAACGGTGACGATAAAAAAGCCCCTCCATGAAGGAGGGGCCGGGTGAGCGTGACTCGAATGGTCAGGCCCGTTTTTCCGAGCGCCGCATGATGAGGCGGAAGAAGAGCGGGATGAAGAAGATGGCGATGAAGGTCGCCGCCAGCATGCCGCCGATGACCGGCCAGCCGAGGGCGTGGCGGCTCGCCGCACCGGCGCCGCTGGAGGTGACCAGGGGCACACAGCCGAGGATAAACGCCAGCGAGGTCATCACGATGGGGCGAAAACGCAGGCGCGCCGCCTCCAGGGCCGACTCGATGAGGCTCATCCCCTCCTCGTGCTTCATCACCGCGAACTCCACGATCAGGATGGCGTTCTTGGCCGCCAGCCCCACCAGCGTCACCAGACCTATCTGGAAGTAGACGTTGTTGGTGAGCCCCACGGCCCAGGTGGCGAGCAGGGCGCCGAACAGGGCGAACGGCACGGCGGTGATCACCGCGAACGGCAGGCTCCAGCGCTCATACTGGGCGGCCAGGATGAGGAAGATCATCACGATGCCAAAGCCAAACGCCGTGGCGGCGCTGCCGGCGGCCGCTTTCTCCTGGTAGGCGGCGCCGGTCCACTCCAGCTTGGCGTCGTTGCCAAGGGTCTGGGCAGCGATCTCCTCCAGGGCGGCAATGGCCTGACCCGAGCTCACCCCTGGCGCCGGCTGGGCCATGATCTTGGCGGCCGGGAAGATGTTGAAACGCTCCACCAGTTCGGGGCCGGTGGCATCGCGCACCGTCACCAGGCTGGTGAGGGGGATCATCTCGCCGTTGTTCGAACGCACATAGACGTTGCGGATGTCATCCTTCTTGGCACGGTAGTCCGCCTCGGACTGCAACTGGACCCGGTAGGTACGACCGAACTGGTTGAAGTCGTTGACGTAGACCTGGCCGAAGGTGGCCTGCATGGTGTCGAACACGGCGTTGATGGGCAGCCCCAGCGCCTTGGCCTTCTCGCGGTCGAGATCCAGGTAGACCTGGGGCACGTTGGCGCGGAAGGTGGTGCTCACGCTGGCGAACTCTGGGCGCTGCTTGGCGGCATCGATCAGGCGTTGCACCTCGCCCGCGAAGGCGTGCACGTCACCGGTGCCGCGGTTCTGCAGATAGCCTTCGAGGCCCCCGGTGGTGGACATGCCCTGGATGGGAGGCGGGTTGAAGGTGGCGGTGAAGCCATCGGCCAGCCCCATCAGGCTCATCCCCTGGAAGGTCTTGGCCAGGGAGAAGGAGTCCTGACCCTCGCCCTGACGCTCTTTCCAGTCTTTCAGGGTGATGAAGGTGAGGCCGCGGTTGCTGATGATGGAGCCGGACAGGATGTCAAAGCCCGAGAAGGTGACCACGTCCTTCACGCTGGGGTTGGCCATGGCCATCTTGTCAAAATCATTGGCGACCGCCTGGGTACGGGTCAGGGCGGCGGCATCGGGCAGCATCACGGAGCCGATGAGATAGCCCTGATCCTCGTCCGGCACCAGGGCGCCCGGCACCTTGTGGAACAGCACATAGCTGCTGGCGAGGATGATGGCGATGATGCCAAAGGCCACGCCGACCCGGCGGTTGAGGAAGGCTACCCCGCGCACATAGCGGCGGGTCAGCTGATCAAAGGCATTGTTGAACCAGACGAAGAAGCGGGCCGGCTGGTGGTGGCCCTCTTTGAGCAGGATGGCGCACAGGGCAGGCGACAGGGTGAGCGCCACCAGGCCGGAGATGGCCACCGACACGGCGATGGTGATGGCGAACTGCTTGTACATCACCCCGGTCATGCCGCCCATGAAGGCGACCGGCAGGAACACGGCGCAGAGCACCAGCACGATGGCGACCACGGGGCCGGAGACCTCCTGCATGGCGAGGATGGCGGCCTCCTTGGCGGAGCACTTCTTCTCGCTCATGATCCGCTCGACGTTCTCCAGCACCACGATGGCGTCATCCACCACGATACCGATGGCGAGCACCATGCCGAACAGGGTCAGCAGGTTGATGGAGAAGCCCAGCATCAGCATGCCGGCGAAGGTACCTATGAGTGACACCGGCACCGCGATACAGGGGATCAGGGTGGCTCGGAAGTTCTGCAGGAACAGGTAGACCACCACGAACACCAGCACGATCGCCTCGAGCAGGGTCTTGACCACCTCCTCGATGGAGATCTTCACGAACTCTGTGGTGTCGTAGGGGATCTGGTACTCCACGTCCTGCGGGAAACGGCCCTGCAGGCGATCCATGGTCTCGCGCACCTGATCGGCCACCGCCACCGCGTTGGCACCCGGTTGCAGGTAGGTGGCGATACCGATGGCCGGCTTGCCGTTGGCGCGGGCCAGCACGTCGTAGTCCTTGCCGCCGAGCTCGACCCGGGCCACGTCTTTGACCCGGATCTTGGAGCCGTCCGGCATGGCGCGGATGATGATGTTCTGGAACTCCTTCACATCATCGAGGCGCCCCTTGGTCTGCACCGTGTAGGTGAAGTCGGTGGGGGTGCTGGTGGGCTGGGATCCGATCTTGCCCGCCGCGAACTGGGTGTTCTGCTCGCGGATGGCGCCGATCACGTCGCTCGGGGTGAGCTGCAGCTGGGCCAGCCGGTCCGGGCGCAGCCAGATCCGCATGGCGTAGTCGGTACCGCCGAACAGGGAGGTGTCCCCCACCCCGGGAATACGCTTGAGCTCGTCGATGATGTTGAGCAGGGCGTAGTTTGACAGATAGGTGGTATCAAACGAGCCGCTGGGGGACTGCAGGGTGATCACCTGCAGGATGGAGGTGGACTTCTTGCGCACCGTCACCCCCTGCTTCTTCACCTCTTCCGGCAACTGGGCCATGGCGGCCGAGACCCGGTTGTTGACGTCGATGGTCGCCTGATCGGGATCGACCCCGATGTCGAAGTAGACGTTGAGGTTCATCTGGCCGTTGGAGGCGGAGCCGGATTGCATGTAGATCATGTTCTCGACCCCGTTGACCTGCTGTTCAATGGGGGCGGCCACGGTCTGGGAGATCACCTCCGGGGTGGCACCCGGGTAGAAGGCGGTCACCGAGACCACGGCGGGGGTGATCTGGGGATACTGCTCCACCGGGAGCGCGCGCATTGCCGCCATCCCGCCCAGCACTATGATGATCGAAATCACGCTGGCGAAGATGGGGCGTTCGATAAAGAACTTGGAAAACATGGGGGCTCCTTATTTGCCAGCGGCACCCTGGGTGATCTTGGCGTTGATCGCCTTCATCTCCTCGGCGGAAACCGGTTTGACCACGGCGCCGGGACGAGCCTTCATCAGCCCCTCGACGATGTAGCGATCGCCGGCCTGCAGGCCTTTGTCTATCAATACGCCGCTGTCGACCACCGACCCCAGCTTGACCGGACGGGGCACCACCTTGTTGTCGGCATCCACCACCATCACCATGCGGTCGGCCTGGGACTGGACGATGGCGCGGGGCGGCACCACGATGGCGTTCTTGCGGGTGCCCAGATCGATGGTCATGCGCACGAACTGGCCGGGCAGCAGGACCCCGTTCTTGTTGTCGAAGATGGCGCGGGCGCGAATGGTGCCGGTGGCCGGGTCGACCCGGCTGTCGGAGAAGTTGAGCTTGCCCGCCTGGGGATAGACGGAGCCGTCCGCCAGCCGGATGTGGGTACGCCAGTTGGTGGCGTCCTTGGCTTCAATCAACCCTTGCTTCACCGCATTATCGAAGTTGAGGCGATCCTGCTCCGAGTAGGAGAAGTTGACGTAGAGGGGGTCGAACTGGGTGATGGTGGTGAGCAGGCCGTTCTCGCCGCTGGTGGAGATGAGGCTCCCCTCGGACTGGGAGCTCTTGCTCGCCATGCCGTTGATGGGGGCGGTGACCTGGGTGTAGCTGAGGTTGAGCTCGGCCTCTTTCACCTTGGCCTGGGCGGCCTGGTGGCTGGCGACGGCGGCTTCGTAGTTGGCGATGGTGTCGTCATAGTCCTTGCGACTCACCACCTGGCGCTTGAACAGCGGGATGATGCGATCGCGGTCGGCGCGGGCCTTGTTGAGGCGCGCCTGCTCCTGGGCCAGGGTGCCCTTGGCCTGCTCCAGCGCCACCTTGTAGGGCTCGGGGTCGATCAGGAACAGCGCCTGACCGGCGGTGACCGGCTGCCCTTCGATGTAGGTGCGCTTGAGCAGGATGCCGCTCACCCGGGAGCGCACGTCGATCTCGCGAAAGCCGGCGGTCTCGCCCACCATCTCGGTGGTCAGCGGCACGTCGGTCAGCTTGACCTCGGCCACCACCACGGGCACCGGCGGCAGTGCCTGGGCGCCGGCGGCGGGTTCATCACCACAGGCGGTCAGTGCGCTGGCCAGTGCCAGGGCGATACAGCCGCGCTTGAACATCTCTTCCCTGACGGATTGCACCTTCATCATCACACTCCTGTGGGATGGTGCACGATTGCCGCGCCCACCCTTTCTCTTCATGAACATGGTTAACTGCATGGTTACAAATTTAACTTATTGGATTACTGACAGTTTTTTAATGATAAAACACGAATATTGAACCCAAGCTGCTCGGCAGTGAAAGTTGTCTGCATCTGGCGGCATGGGGGCGAGGGGCCAGCGACAATCTGTGTCAGCCCGCAGGCCTCTTTCGGCGTGGTGTTGCCCGGATGCGAGGGCTCAGGGAGAAATTATAAGAAGGAAAAAACGGGGGAAGTGGGGGCTTGGTCACAGAGGGGGCGTCAAATGCCCCCTCAGTTGTCGTTATCAGGCGAAGCAGGCCCAGATGGGGGCGTGGTCGGAGGGCTTCTCGATGCCGCGCAGCTCGTAGTCGATGCCGGTCTCGGTCACCTTGTCCTTGAGGGCGTCGGAGGCCATGATGAGGTCGATGCGCAGGCCGCGGTTCTCGTCAAAGCCCTTGGAGCGGTAGTCGAACCAGGAGAAGCGCTCGCACTCGGTGGGGTTGGCGGCGCGGAAGGTGTCGGTCAGGCCGAACCCTTTCAGACGCTCCATCCACTCGCGCTCAATGGGCAGGAAGGAGCACTTGCCGTCCCGCAGCCAGCGCTTGCGGTTCGCCTCGCCGATGCCGATGTCGAGATCGGTGGGGGAGATATTCATATCCCCGATCAGCACCAGTTGATCGCCCGGGGTGTGATTGGTCTCGAGGTAGTGCTGCAGATCCTCGTAGAACTTCTGCTTGGCCGGGAACTTGGTCTCGTGATCCTGGCTTTCACCCTGCGGGAAGTAGCCGTTCATCACCTTGATGAGGGAGCCGTCTTCGCGCTCGAAGGTGGCCATGATCATGCGGCGCTGGGCCTCTTCATCGTCGGTGGGGAAGCCTTTTTCCACCTTGACCGGCTTCTGCTTGCTCATGATGGCGACCCCGTAGTGGGCCTTCTGGCCATGGAACTCGACGTGATAGCCCATGGCCTCCACGTCGGCCAGCGGGAAGGCTTCGTCGTGTACCTTGATCTCCTGCAGGCCGATCACATCCGGCTGATGCTTGTCGATGATGGCTTGCAGCTGGTGCAGACGGGCTCGCAGGCCATTGATATTGAAAGAGATGATCTTCATGTCCGGGATGCTCATGTCAATTTTATAAGTGGCTATTGGACTAGGAATCCGCCGTGGATGCAAGTTCGGGGGCTGTGACTGACGCAGCTGCTCGATAACCTGTTCACGAGCCGTCGCGAGAGGTTGTCAGCGGGTCATCTTCTTGACAAACACCACCACAAACAGCGCCAGCGTAAAGCTGCCGGTGAAGGCCTCGAAGGCGGCGAAGATCCGCGACAGCCCCACCGGGGTGAAATCCCCGTACCCTAGCGTGGTGAAGGTCACCACGCTGTAGTAGAGGCACTCCAGCAGGAAGATGGCGTTCTGTTCGAAAGGGGCGCCGGGCCGATAGACGAGGTGGTTGCCATTGAAGCTCAGGCCAAAGAAGAAGTAGAAGAGGCTGCAAATGAAGATGAGCAGCAGGGAGAAGAGCACCACCCGCATGGGGGCCTCGCCGTAGCCGCAGAAGAGATCGACTATCCAGGAGGTGAAACGGCGGCCGGACCAGAATGGCAGCTGCAGCCGGCGCATGGTGAGCTCCTGCTGGATGTAGCGGCCGGACATGGTGAAGATGCCCTGTGCCTCCGAGGCCTTGCGCAGATCCCGGTAGGTCTCCTCGGCCTCCTTGAACCAGATCCGGGCCTGCGCCGGGTCCCGCTCGCGGCGCCCCTTTCTGTCCTGCATCAACCGTTTGCCGGTATCCAGGTTGTCGAGGCGGGTGTTGTGCCAGCGGATGCCGAGCAGGTTGACGTCGTCGAGGGTGGCGCAGTGCAGGTTGGCATCGCTCAGATCGGCCTTCATCAGGCTGCCCCCCTTCATGCGCAGGCCGTAGAGGTGAGCCCCCTGCAGATTGGCCCGGTAGAGGTTGCACTGCTCCAGCAGAAAACCGTGCGGCGCGCCCTTCTTCACCAGATTGAGCCCGGCCAGGTTGGCGCGGGCCAGTTGCAGGCCGTGGCACAGGCCGCCCTGGTGGACGTAGTGCTCCAGCTCGCGAGCGGTGTGGGGATCCTGATGCTGGCCATGGGGATCGTGCCAGCGGCACAGATCATGCTCCCCCGCCTCTTCGCTGCAGTGGCGGCCATCCGCCACCAGATATCGACACATGGCCATCGCCCGTCTCCTCCCCTTGCCGAGTCAGTATCAGCATAGGCGAGCGGCCGGCGAGAGGGGTCAGCTGAGCTGGGTAAACTCCTGACGCAGCTTGCGAAAACGGTCCTGCTGGGCCGGGTTGAGGGGGATGCCGTCCAACACCTCCAGGGTCTCCTTGCACTCGGTGCCAAACTCCGGGCTCTTGCGATTCTTCTGCATCAGCTGCAGCAGCACCTGGATCTTGTTGAGGGCGGCGCCGGTATTGGCGGGTGCCCGGCGCAGCGCCTCGCGAAAGTGGCCGAGCGCCTGTTCCAGCTCGCCACTCTGATAGGCCTTGATGCCCAGTTCGTTGAGCTGCTGGTAGCGCTGGCGGCGTTCCAGCACCGTCTTGTCGTCGCGGGTGGCCTGGATGCAGGTGGTGAGCAGCCGATCCTCGTCTTCGGCCAGCAGTGCCTGCAGGCTCTCGGCATATTCGAACTCACCGAGCTGATAGAGGGCGAGTATGGTCTCGCCCAGCAGGCTGGGGGGCATGGTGGCCGGCTGATCGAGCCAGTTCTGGTTGGCGCGGTAGAGCATCTTCTTGCCCTTGAGCAGCTCCCCCAGGGCAATCTGCACTCGGGCCTGGCAGATCTGCTCGAACACCGGGTAGTTGAACTCCGCCATCATCAACGAATCGCGAATGCGCGACAGGGCCGAGTTGACCTGCTTTTGCAGGTTGGCGATGTGGTAGATGTCGTTGCTGTTGAGGGCGTAGAGGGTCAGCGCCTGGATATAGGCCCCCAGATAGTGGGGGGTGCGGTGGATCGAGTTGCGCGACAGGTCGATGAGGGAGAGCAGCACGTCCTTGGCCTGGGCGTAGTCGTGGCGCAGCAGGCACACCTCCGCCAGCCGGCGGGAGAGCTGTACCGACTGGGGCGAGATATCCACCGCCCGCTTGAGCTCCTGTTGGGCCTGCTCGTCATTGCCGAGCGCCAGCAGGGATTCCGCCAGCCAGAGGTGGGCCTCCACCATCAGCGGGGTGTTCTTGAGGGTCGCCTGCAGGTGGCTCACCGCCTCCTCGTGCAGACCCAGGGTGTGGCACGCCTTGCCCAGAGTGAGCCGGGCCCAGCTGTTCTCCTGGCCGGCCAGCAGCTGGCGCATCAGGCTGCGGGCCTCCTTGGCCTGGCCCAGCTTGAGCTGGGTATCGGCCTGCAGACAGCGGCAGAAGTTGGCAAAGCGCGGCACCGCATCGGCCCGCTCGGCGCAGGCGGCGAGCAGGGTGGTCAGGTTCTCCTCGGCGAGGGCGCTGAACACGCTCTCCAGCGCCTGGCGACGGGCGAGGGCACGTTTGAGGCGAAACGAGAACTGCTCCTGGGAGAAGGGCTTCATCAGGTATTCGTCGGGCTCGGCCTCCAGCGCGCTCAGCACCATGGCGCGGGAGCTGTCGCCGCTCACCATGATCACCACGCTCTGGGGCGGGATGAGCTTCTGATCGCGCAGGCTCTCCAGCAGCTGGCGACCGTTCTCGCCAACCCCCAGCTCGTAATCGATGAGGTAGATGTCGAAGGACTCTTTCTGGCAGCGCCGTCTGGCCTCTTCGGCCGAGTTGACATAGGTGATGCGACTGATGCCGATGTTGATCAGCATCGCCTTCATCATCACCTGAAAGGAGCGCTGTTCGTTGACCAGCAGGATGCGCTTCGGTTTGGGTGGGGCTTTTTTCTCTGGCTCGGATTCCGGTGTCTGCATCTGTCTGGTCAGGGCGCTACGGGCGGATAACAGAAGTGTGCCACCAAAGCGCGCAGACAGGCAATTGAACATCCATGCCGCCGCCGTTTTTCCTCTGGCAAGGGGGCGCCGGGCCTGAAAAAAACCGCCGCGGCCCTTGACCATGGTCAAACGGGCGATGGATTGCACTGGCGGCGCCCACGCCGGTTTTTAGACTGAAAAGAGGCGGGCCGCGGGCCTGCCTTCGACCATCCAGTGACCACAAGGAGGAATCAAATGAGTTTGCTACCAGGCCGTACCAGTCTGTTTGATGACCTGTTTCACGACATGGCCTCCGGTTTCTACATCCGGCCCCTGCACGGGGATCCGCTGCCGAGCCAGATCAAGCTGGACCTCAAGGAGAGCGACGGCGGCTATCTGCTGCAGGCGGAGCTGCCCGGGGTGGCGAAGGAGGACATCCACGTGGATGTGCACGGCAAGCTGGTGACCCTGAAGGCGGAGATCCGCCAGCACGACAGCCAGAGCCAGGATGAGCGCACCCTGCGCAGCGAACGCTATTTCGGCAGCGTATCGCGCACCGTCGAACTGCCGGTGGAGGTGACGCCGGAGCAGGTGGTCGCCCGCTTCGACAACGGCATCCTCACCCTGCAACTGCCCAAGCAGGCGATGACTCCGGCGCCCCACCGCATTCCCATCGAGTAGCGCCGGCTTGCACACCACGAGGCCCCGCAGTGCGGGGCCTCGCTCTTTCTGGTGGTTGGGGAGCAGGCTGAGGAGAGGGCAGGGATGGCTGGCGGCGACCCCGACTCGTTCCTGATCACAAGGCCACCCGCCGCTCGGCCCCGGACAGCCCTCCGGGTGGATTTTTTCAGAGGGGGATTGTGCGAGTGGGTTTCTTTTGATACCACTGAATGCTTTCCCCTGCGGATCAGCCACCATTGCGCGACAAGGAGTTCCCATGCGCCTGCCACCCTTTCCCCCGCTGGTCTGGATCGTGATCCTGGGCACCTTCATGGTGCGCACCAGTTTCTTCATGGTCTGGCCCTTCCTCTCCATCCTGCTCTACCGGGAGTATGGCCTGTCAGCCTCCGGTATCGGGATGCTGCTGGGCGGCGCGGCCGTGCTCTCCTGCCTCATCGGCTTCTACGTCGGCTGGCTCTCCGACCGGCTCGGCCGGCGCACCATACTGCTGCTCGGCTGCGCCCTGTCGTGCGGCGCCTACCTGTTGCTCGGGTTCGGCCACTCCCTCTGGCTCATCACCCTCGGGGTGTTTGGCTCGGGCCTCTCCTACGCCTTTATCGACACCCCGGGCAAGGCGCTGATGGGGGATCTGCTGCCCGAGAAGGCGCTGCGGGAGCTGGCTCTGCACCTGCGCTACTTCCTGCTCAACGTGGGGGCGGGGGTGGGGCCCCTCATCGGCGTCATGGTGGGGCTGGGTGCGCGCCAGGAGACCTTCGTGGTGACGGCGGCCAGCTATGGCCTGCTCGGCATCGCCTTCCTGCTCGGCTTTCGCCGCGAGTGCGCCGGTCGGCCGGATACCGGCCTCACCCTGGGGGCCATGCTCAGGGTGGTGGGGCGGGATCGCGCCTTCATGCTGTTCATCCTCGCCAACCTGCTGATGATGCTGGTCTATGCCCAGGTGGAGTCGCCGCTGATCCAGTACCTGACCCGCGCCGGCGCCCCCGAGGTGGAGACTCTGGTGGCCCTGCTGGTGGCCACCAATGCGCTCACCATCATCACCTTGCAGTTTCCGCTGCTGCACCTGACCCGGCGCTGGCGGGTGAGCCTGCGGCTGCAGTTCTCCATCCTGCTGATGGCATCGGCCCAGGTGATGTTTGCCCTGTCGAGCCCGGCCCTGCTGTGGCCCTGGCTGGTGGCGATGTTCTTGCTGAGCGTGGGGGAGGCGGTGCTGTTTCCGCTCTTCAACGTGCTGATCGACCAGATGGCGCCGGCTCACCTCAAGGGGAGCTACTTCGGCGCCAGCGCCCTGGCCGGGCTCGGTTGGGCATTCTCGCCTATGGTGGGAGGCTGGTTCTTGCAAGTGTGGGGTGGCCCGGCCCTGTTCGCCGTGATGACCGTGATCTGCATGCTGGTGTTTGCCCTCTACGGGATGGGTCGCCGGGAGGCGCGTCCGTCGGCCTCGCCTGCCGGCTGCGAGGATTAACACGCAAGCGCGTTGACGGCGCTCACTGGTTTGCTGTCGCTGAGGGAATGCGCCAATGCCTCACTGCATTCCCATCGAATCACGCCGGCTTGAAAGCAACGAGGTCCCGCACTGCGGGGCCTCTTTTTTATGGTGGCTGGGTTATGGCTGCCAGTTTATGGCTGTTTGGCCACCAGATAGGGGGCGAACTGGGGGGTATGGCTGGCGGCGAAGCCCTGCTCGGTCTTGACGATGAGGTAGACCGCGAGCCCATGCTCCTTGGCAAAGGCCATCGCCTGTTCCGGCCCCATCACCATGAGGGCGGTGTCGAGGGCGTCGGCCTCGAGCGCGGTCGGGGTGATGACGCTGGCGGAGACCAGCTTGTGGGTGATGGGCTGGCCGCTGGCAGGGTCGATGATGTGGGAGTAGCGCTGGCCGTCGAGCTCGTAGTAGTTGCGATAGCTGCCGGCGGTGCTGAGGGCCATGCCGTTGGGGATCACCACGTCCGAGAAGGCGCCGGGCTGATCGGACGGCTCGACGATGGCTACCCGCCAGGGCTTGCCCTTGGCGTTGTTGCCCTTGCTGCGCACGGCGCCGGCCACCTCGATGAGGTAGTTGTGCATCCCCTTTTGCTCGAGCAGGCCGGCAATCTCGTCGGAGGCCGCCCCCTCGCCCAGGGTGGAGAGATCGAGGTAGAGATCGGGAATGCCCTTGCCGAGCAGGAAGTGATCCCCCTCTGGGGTCAAGGTCAGCCGGTCGATGCCCACCTTCTGGCGGGCGCTGGCGATCTGCTCGGCGCTGGGGCGCTTGACGGGACGTTTGTCCGGCCCGAATCCCCACAGGTTGACCAGGGGGCCCACGGTGACGTCGAGCTTGCCTTTGGTGAGATGGCCGGCATCGATACCCTGCTGCACGATTTTGGCCATGGTGGCGGGAATGGCCATGGGGGGCTGGCCGCTGCCCTGATTGAAGCGGGAGATAAGGGAGTTCGGGTCGTAGGTGGAGATCTCGTGGTTCATGCGCGCCAGCAGGGCGTCGACCTCCTGCTGCAGTGCAGGCTCCCCGCCCGGGAAGGGATCGCTCAGGGTCACCGCATAATAGGTGCCCATGGTCTTGCCCTGGATGCGGGTCTGGGTCGGGGCTGGCTGACAGGCGGTCAGCATCAGCAGCAGGGTCAACAACAGGCCGCGGGGGGCCGGGCGAGCAAGGAGCGACATGCGGGATCTCTCTGGTTAAAAACGGATGGCTCGAGCGCGGGCTGCGAGCCGGGGTCGCCAGCTTAGCCAAGGGCGCAGCGGCGGGCGAGCGTCGGCTGGAGAAAAGGGCGGGAGATAATTAAACAAAGAGTGGTTAATGGGCGGCGCGGCCGGTTTGTCCAGTCAAATAATGGGAACAATCTGGTGACCTGACCCGCAGCTTTGCGCTAAAGGCATAGCCGAATGACGACAGTTGAGTAGAATAAGGTCGATTTTGACAGCATGTTTGCCAGCCATGGTGCGAGCCTGCAGGCAATTGTGTTGCCATCTATTGCCAATCAAAGGAGAGGATGATGAAAAAGGCGATTACCCTGCTGTTTCTGAGCACCCTGGCTGCCCCGGCTCTGGCCGATGAGTGCGCGTTGGTCATCGAAGGCAATGATGCCATGCAGTACAACCTCAAGGAGATGAGCGTACCGGCCACCTGCAAAGAGGTGACCGTGACCCTGAACCACACCGGCAAGATGCCGGTGACCGCCATGGGCCACAACTGGGCGCTGGCCAACACCGCCGACTATCAGGCCGTTGCCACCGCGGGCATGAGCGCCGGCGCCGACAACAACTACCTGCCCAAGGATGATCCCCGCGTACTGGCCCACACCAAGCTGGTGGGCGGCGGCGAGAGCACCAGCGTCACCTTCAAGACCGACGGCCTGGCCGGCAAAGATCTCACCTTCTTCTGCTCCTTCCCCGGCCACTTCGCCATGATGAAGGGCACCTTCAAGGTCGGCTAAGACGTTGTGCCGACTCAGAAGCCGGGCAGTGCCCGGCTTTTTTGTGGCCGCTTGCCATGCCGTAGGAAACCCTGGCTCTGCGCCGGGAGTTGTGTGCCGTTTTATGATCCGGCGCGGGGTGAGTGGGGAGCATAGCGGGTAAGATAGGCCCCTTTCGGGCCTGATGGTCCGCCTGAGAGGAGTCGTTTGTCGTGAGAAACGCCATCAATTGGGTGGTCGGCTGTTGCCTGCTGCTGGTATGCGCCATCGCGCTGGCGGCAGAGCCGCCGGTGAAGAAGAGCCGCAACGGCATCTGCCATCCCAAGGGCGGCACCTACTACAGCCGCACCAAGCACTACACCCCCTATGACTCCATGCAGGCCTGCCTCGACAGCGGCGGCCGGGCGCCGAAACGCTGACCGGCGCCAGCCACCTACCTGGGCTGCAGGGTAAAGAAGGCGATGGCGCTCTTCTTCTGGCAGTCGAACTGGATGCTCTGCTCGCCGCTGATCAGTAGGGTTTCGTTGACCGCCATGGGCTGGCCCGCCGCCGTGAGCTGGCCGCTCAGCAGGTAGCAGAGATAGGTCTTGTCCGCTTCCAGGGTGAGGCTGAGCGGGAAGGGGAGGTTGAGTACCCGCACGTTGGCACTGAGGCGGGCTGGATCATAGATGAGCCCCAGATCCGTCACCTCTTTTTTCAGCAGCTCGCAGTGGGTGTCGTCATCCCCGCTGAAGTGGGCCGCCTCGAAGGTGGCGTAGGGGTGGCCGTTGAGCACGAAGCCGGCCCCGCTGATGGGCAGCAGGATGCGCTGATAGCCGGGGAATTTCGAGAAGGGGCCTGCCCCTTTGATGGGCGCCGAGCTCAGCCGATAGGCAAAATCGAGCTTGTCGAGGCTGGCGCCGGCAGGGGAGATGAGGATCTGGGCTGTGGTGCCTTGCTTGTTCTTCCAGGGCATCTTCAGCTGGTCGGACTCTTTTATCAGGGTGATCAATGGCGCCTCTGCAGGTGGTGAGCGGGGTGAATTGTGTGGCCCAGTGATACCATCCCGCCCGCCGGCCCACAAGGTTGCGTCTGTTCGTCCCGCACTGCCCGCCCACTATTTCATCAGTTTCATCAGTCAGGCCAGCCATCGCCCTTGCGTTGGCTGCTTGCCTGTCGCGGCTGTATGAAACGCAACCACTTGTGCAGGGCGGCGAGAGGGCAAAACGGCAGGCTGTGATCCTGTCGCTGTTAAAGCGGCGGCGGCTCGCTACACTGGCTGCTCTGTTGCCCAAGGAGGCCCCATGACTCACAAGATCATTCTGGATACCGATCCCGGTATCGATGACGCCATGGCAATTCTGTTTGCCGAAGCCCACCCCGCCATCGAGCTGCTCGCCATCACCACGGTATTTGGCAATGCCACCATCGAGAACGGCACCCACAACGCCCTCTGGCTCAAGCAGCAATACGGCATGAAGGCGGATGTGGCGCAGGGGGCGGCCGCCCCGCTGCGGCGCGAGCCGGTGGGCCCGACCACTGTGGTACACGGCCCGAGCGGATTTGGCGACGTGACGGCGGGGGAGGTGACGCTCACCCCGGATCCCCGGCCGGCCTGGCAGTATATCGTCGAAGCGGTGAAGGCTGCGCCCGGCGAGATCACCCTGGTTACCATAGGACCCCTCACCAACCTGGCGCTGGCGCTGCAGGCGGCCCCCGAGATTGCCGGCCTGGTGAAGCAGGTGGTGGTGATGGGCGGCGCCTTCGGCGTCAACGGCCATCGCGGCAATGTGACCCCCTATGCCGAGGCCAACATCCACGACGATCCGGATGCCGCCGACCGGGTGTTCACCGCCCGCTGGCCTGTGGTGATCATCGGGCTGGACGTGACCCAGCAGAGTTTCTTCAGCAGCGCCTATCTGGATGCGCTGCGCGACGACGCGGGGGAGCCGGGCCGTTTCCTGTGGGATGTCAGCCGCTTCTACCTGCGCTTCTACTCCGAGCGGATCGGGCTCGACGGTTGCCACGTGCACGACCCGTCCGCCATCGCCTACGTGATCGATCCGACCCTGTTCACCCTGCGCGCGGGGCCGGTGCGGGTCATCAACGAGGGCCCTGCCATCGGTCACACCCTGCAGAAATTTGACGGCAAGTCCCATCCCCACGACGAGTGGGCCGATCATCCGGCCCAGCAGGTCGGGGTGGCGGTGCGGGATCAGGCGCTGCTGGCGCTCTATCGGGAGACGCTGGTGGCCTGGGGTCGCAACCGCTAGAGGGCTCGGCGAGCAGGGTGGCTTGCGGTCGGACTTGAGGCACGGCTGTGATCCGCGCCAAACAATCGGGGGCCAGTTGCGGCTTATACTGGCAGCAACCGTGTGAAGAAGGAGAAACAGGATGGCCTGGTTGTCGTTGCTGGTGGCGATTGCCCTGATCTGGTGGTTGATGAAGCTGGGGCGTGGCGCCCTGTTCGAGATCCGGCTTGCCCCCGGCAAGGTGCAGGTCAAGCGGGGCAAGGTGTCGCCCGTGTTCATCGAGCATGCCAAACAGATCCTGCGTCACGAGACGGTGCGCGGGCGCATCCTGGGTCAGCGCGATGGCGATGGGGTCAAGCTGGTCTTCTCCCGCTCCATTCCGGAGCCGGTGGCCCAGCGCTTTCGCAACATCTTCCCCTATGGTGATTACCGGCTGGGGGCAGTGCCGCTCTCCGGCTCCAAACCGCGCAAGGGGTGAGTCGTCACTCACACAGCAAACGGGCCTCCATTGGAGGCCCGTTTCGTTATGGTCGGCGCGAGTTATTGGTGCAGGGCGCGCTGGGCCTTGACCGTCTCCGGCTTGATGGCCACCCCTTCATTGCCCCAGGAGGCGCGCAGGGTATTGACCAGCTCGGCGATCTGCTGATCGTTGAGGGTCCAGCCGTAGCCCGGCATGTGGTAGCCGATGTGGCCCTGGGTGACCGGGGTCTCGGCGCCGTGCAGCACCACGTTGAGCAGGCTGGCCGGATCCTCGGCCAGCACGGTCTGGTTGCCGATCAGGGAGGGGATGACGTGGTCGTTGCCGCGCCCGTCGTTGCCGTGGCAGGTGGAGCAGTACATGGCGTAATCCGCCTTGCCGCCGGCACTGGCGTAGGCCCGGTTGCCCCTGGCGGCCGGTGCCTCGTCATCCAGCCCGGTCAGGTAGGTGGCGATGCTGGCCAGATCCGCGTCGCTGAAGTACTGGCTGCTGTGAGTGATCACTTCCGCCATGGGGCCGCTGACGGCCTGATGCTGGCTGCGGCCGGTTTTCAGCAGATCGATGAGGGCCTGCTTGTCGTAGCGGCTGCCGCGGATGTCGGGAGCATACCAGCCATCCAGGGTAGCGCCGCTCAGATAGAGGGGATCCGCTTCGGTCAGGGCTTTCTCCTGCATGCCGATCCCGCGCGGGGTGTGGCAGCTGCCGCAGTGGCCGGCCCCCTGCACCAGATAGGCGCCACGGTTCCACTCTTCACTCTTGCCGGTGACCGGGGTGAAGCGGCCGTCATCGTGATAGAGCCAGTTCCAGCCCCTGAGGGGCCAGCGCATGTTGAGCGGCCAGGGGATGTCGCTCGCCTTGTTGGCAATGGCCTGCGGCTGCACATCCTGCATCAGGTAGTGGTAGAGGGCGGTGAGATCCTCATCGCTCATCTTGGCGTAGGCGGTGTAGGGCATGGCCGGGTAGAGGGGGTCGCCGCTGCGGGTGATCCCTTCGCGCATCACCTTGATGAACTCGGGCAGGCTGTAGTTGCCGATGCCGTGGGTCTTGTCCGGGGTGATGTTGGTGGCGTAGACGGTGCCGACAGGGGTGGGGAAACCCTTGCCGCCGGCGAGCGGCTTGCTCGCCTCGCTGGTGTGGCAGGCGGCGCAGTCCCCCAGCTTGGCCACGTATTCACCCGCCGACATGGCGGGGGCGGCTTGCAGGGCGAAGGTGGGCAGGGCCAGCAGCACGGCGCTGGCAGTCAGGGAACGGATCATTTGGCACCTCCCTTGGTCAGGGCGACCAGCTCGTTGACGGCGCGCCACGCCTCGTCGATGGCGGCGTGGGCATAGGGGCTCCAGCCCGCGTCCGAGTTGGCGATGGTGATGTTGCCCACCGGCTGGCGACCCCGCTCAATGAAGCGCTCCGACTGCTCTTCATCGTCAAACAGGGAGTTGGCGATGTAGGAGTAGCCGTGGGACCAGCGGTTGACCGTGATGGCGAGGATATCCTGCTCATGGTTGAAGCCGGCCTCGCCCAGCATGGCCTGCAGCTGCTCGCGGATCATCTGCTCGTGCTGCTCGAACGGCATGCCGAGGAGCATGGCGCGCCCCTTGCGGGACTGCTCGCGGGCCGACAGGCCGCTGCCCGGCAGGGTCGGCACATAGACCATGTGCAGGCACATGGGTTGGTCCGGGTTCTTGGGATGCTCGTAGCCGCCGAGGTCGACCGGGTAGTCGAGCTTGACCCGGCTGTAGGGGGCGGCCGGGGCATAGACCTCGTGCACGCCGAGTTTGACGAACGGTTGCCAGTTTCTGATCACTACCTTGGTGTAGACCAGCGGCGCCTTGACGTTCTGGCGCAGCGCCTCCTTCTGGGGCGCCGGCATCTCGGGCACCAGGTAGGGGATCATCATGTTGTAGCCGGCCATGATGCACTGTCTGGCCTGCACCCGGTGCAGCTTGCCCTCCTTGATGTAGGTGACGTCCACCCCCTGTTTGCCGTCCTTGAGCGGCACGTTTCTGGCCTGCAGCGCCGTGCTGCCGAGGCGCAGCTGCACCTTGTGCTCGGGGCGGTCGAGCTGGCTGTAGTCGAACCTGGCCAGCACCACGTCCTGCATGGTGTGGCCCGGGGCCACCTGCGGGATGAGCTTGCGCACCATCAAGCGGGTGAGGCCGGCGTTGCCATCCGGGAAGTGGAAGATGTAGGGGTCGTCCAGCTCGGCCTGGGATTCAGCATCGAGCGGGGTGAGATCCATGCCGGCAAAGCCCGGCAGGGCGCACAGGCGGGCGTCGGCGCAGGAGGTGGCATCGATGCCGACCGCCTGGAAGTCGTCGGTGCGCTGCTGGAAGAAGGTGATGGCCCGCTCGCTCAGCCCCACCTTGTCGCGCAGGAAGGTGGTGTAGCTGTTGCTCTCCATCCAGGCGTCTTTCTGCTCGCGGGTCATGCCGTGCAGGTAGTCGGTCTTCTCTTCGTGCAGCGCCAGCAGGGCGGCCTTGTCGGTGTCGTCGAACGGGAAGTCGCCGATGAACTCGGCCAGCGGCCGGCCGTTCAAGCGATCGCGCGGGATGTCGTCGGCCACGCTGTGGCCCGGGTCGCCGCTCACTATCTTGTTGACCCCAAAGTGCTTCTCGTCAAAGAAGACGCCGCGGCTCAGGCCCAGATCCGGGTAGAAGGTCTGCTGGAAGCCTTTGGCCAGCTCGTCGATGTTGACCTCGAGCACCTTGAGCAGCCCCAGTGCCACCGGGCTGTAGACGGAGCGCGGCGATTGCAGGGATTCGCTGCCGCCGTAACCCAGCCGCAGGCCATCCGGGGTGGTGAACTCGTTGCGCTTGGCGTGGCCGCCGAAGTCGTCGTGGTTGTCGAGCAGCAGGATCTTTTTGTCCGCCCCGAGCAGTTGCTGGTAGAAGCAGGCGGCGGAGAGGCCGCTGATGCCGGCGCCGACGATCACCAGATCGTACTCACCCTCCAGCGGGAGGTGGGCGAAGTCATACTGTTTGCCGTCGCGGGCGATGCTGTGAGCCGGCTCGAAGGAGCCCGGATGGTTGCCGCGCAGGCCGGTGAGAGCGGGCGGATAGACCAGCGTCTTCTCGGCCAGCGCCTTGCCGCCTTCGGCGGCCTGCAGCAGCTGGATGGGGGCGACGCCGGCCGCAATGGCAATGGCGACGCCGTTGAGAAAGTCTCTGCGTGTGATGCTCATGGCAATCCCTGTAAATGAAGAGTCGAATGAGAGATGGGATAGGGTTGAATTCGTGACTGACGAGTAACGAAGGGGCGCAACCTACCGCTATATCCCGATGGAGTCCATGGCTTTGATAATAACTTATTAAACAAAATGGGGGATCATGTGATGGCCATGGCGGTGAGATGGATGAAATATACATGTTTGTGAGGCAAAGCCACATCAACACCAAGGAATTAATTGAAATTTAATTTGATTAATTATGGTTAATTTCGAGTCTCACCTTTATTCGGCCATGGTCGACAAACAGGGCCTGATTATCGCCTGAATTTTCACCGCAAGGCCACCAAATGACACCCTTTATCCTTGTAAAATAAAAGGTTAAACGACGAAGTGGTCATTTAATCGACGCCGATTGAATGAAATTGAGTCAGCCGCTGATTAATTGAGAAGGGCCCGATATGGATAAATTCAGCGGCGTCAAGCCATTAACATGCGACACACAGAAATCGCAAACAGCACACAAGTGAAAGATTAATTTTTCATGTTGTTCACATCCCCCCCCGGTGAAATAGAATGCTGCGTTTTTCTTACCACTTTAGCCTTGCGAAGATGAGGACATTGCATGAGACCTTTTGATGTAAAGAGGGGCTTGGGCGCTTTGCTGTTGCTCGCGACTGCCGGCTTGCTGAGCGGCTGCGACATGGCGCTGATGAGCCCCAAGGGGCAAGTTGGTCTGGAGCAGAAGTCACTGATATTGACCGCACTCGGCTTGATGCTGATCGTGGTGGTGCCCGTGATCGTGATGGCAGTGGCGTTCGCTTACAAATACCGAGCGTCCAACACCAATGCCACCTATGCGCCTGACTGGGCCCACTCCAACAAGATTGAAGCGGTCGTCTGGACCGTACCCGTCATCATTATCGCCATCCTGGCGGTGATTACCTGGAAGACCTCCCACTCTCTGGATCCCTACAAACCGTTGGAATCCGAGGTGAAACCGATCCAGGTCGATGTCATCTCCCTTGACTGGAAATGGTTGTTTGTCTATCCGGAGCTGGGTATCGCCTCGGTCAACGAGCTGGCATTCCCGGTCAACACCCCGGTCAATTTCCGGGTGACCTCCGACACCGTGATGAACTCCTTCTTCATTCCCCAGCTGGGCGGCCAGATCTACGCCATGGCGGGCATGCAGACCAAGCTGCACCTGATCGCCAACGAGGCAGGCCAGTACAAGGGTATCTCGGGTGGCTACAGCGGCGCCGGTTTCTCCGGCATGAAGTTCAACGCCATCGCCACTCAGGATCAAGCCGGTTTCGACGCCTGGGTCGCCAAGGTGAAAGCCTCTTCCAAGGCGCTCAACACCATGGATGAGTTCAATACCCTGGCCAAGAAGAGCGAAAACCACCCGGTGGAGTACTTCGCCAGCGCCGATCCCAAGCTGTTCGTCAACATCATCAACAAGTTCATGGGCGACATGAAGCACGGCGAGCACGCCGCCATGCAACACGGCGAAGCGCAGGCCGCGATGCCGCATGATGCCTCCATGAGCCACGAAGGCATGGAGCATGACGCCTCCATGAGCCATGAAGGCATGGAGCACGGCGACGCCATGCACCATGAGGCCCAGGGCGAGCAGATGGACCACGCCGGTCACATGCCGGCCGACAAGACTGTGAAAGCGGGTACTAACTGATGTTTGGAAAATTAACACTCGATGCCATTCCGTACCATGAACCCATCATCATGGTCACGATCGCCGGCATCATTCTGGGTGGGCTGGGTATCGCCGGTCTCATCACCTATTTCGGCAAGTG
Organism: Aeromonas sp. QDB20; assembly: GCF_027707805.1. Lineage (NCBI taxonomy): Bacteria > Pseudomonadati > Pseudomonadota > Gammaproteobacteria > Aeromonadales > Aeromonadaceae > Aeromonas > Aeromonas sp. QDB20. Next base: position 94,469 of record NZ_JAPCJC010000009.1, read on the forward strand.
GCAATATCTGTGGAAAGAGTGGCTGACCTCGGTCGACCACAAACGCCTCGGTATCATGTATCTCATCCTCGGCATGGTCATGCTGCTGCGCGGCTTCGCCGACGCTGTGATGATGCGTACCCAGCAAGTCATGGCCTCGGCCGGGGGCGAGGGCATACTGCCACCTCACCACTACGACCAGATCTTCACCGCCCACGGCGTCATCATGATCTTCTTCGTGGCCATGCCGCTGGTGATCGGTCTGATGAATATAGTGGTGCCGCTGCAGATCGGTGCCCGTGACGTCGCCTTCCCCTTCCTGAACAACCTGAGCTTCTGGTTCACCGCCGCGGCCGTGGTGCTGATCAACGTCTCCCTCGGGGTCGGTGAATTCGCCCAGACCGGCTGGCTGGCCTATCCGCCCTTGTCGGGGCTGGAGTTCAGTCCGGGGGTCGGGGTCGACTACTGGATCTGGAGTCTGCAGATCTCGGGTCTGGGGACCTTGCTGACCGGCGTGAACTTCTTCGCCACCATCATCAAGATGCGCGCCCCTGGCATGACCATGATGCGCCTGCCGGTGTTCACCTGGACCGCCCTGTGCGCCAACGTGCTGATCATCGCCTCCTTCCCGATCCTGACCGTCACCATCGCCCTGCTGACCGCAGACCGCTACCTGGGTACCCATTTCTTTACCAATGACATGGGTGGCAACATGATGATGTACATCAACCTGATCTGGGCCTGGGGTCACCCCGAGGTGTATATCCTGGTACTGCCGGTGTTCGGGATCTTCTCCGAAGTGGTGGCGACCTTCTGCAAGAAGAAGCTGTTCGGTTACACCTCGCTGGTGTGGGCGACCATCGCCATTACCGTGCTCTCCTTCATCGTCTGGCTGCACCACTTCTTCACCATGGGGTCCGGCGCCAACGTTAATGCCTTCTTCGGCATCACCACCATGATCATCTCCATCCCGACCGGGGTGAAGATCTTCAACTGGCTGTTCACCATGTACCGCGGTCGCATCGAGTTCACCTCGCCCATGCTGTGGACCGTCGGCTTCATCATCACCTTTACCGTGGGTGGCATGACCGGGGTACTGCTCTCCGTGCCGGCCGCCAACTTCGTGCTGCACAACAGCCTGTTCCTGATCGCCCACTTCCACAACGTCATCATCGGCGGCGTGGTGTTCGGCTGCTTCGCCGGTATCACCTACTGGTTCCCGAAAGCGTTCGGCTTCAAGCTGGATGACGTCTGGGGCAAGCGTGCCTTCTGGTGCTGGATCACCGGGTTCTTCGTGGCCTTCATGCCGCTCTACGTGCTGGGCTTCATGGGCATGACCCGTCGTGTCAGCCAGAACATCGATCCCGAGTTCCACGGCTGGCTGGTGGTGGCTGCCTGCGGCGCCGGTCTGATTGCGCTGGGCGTACTGTGCCAGGTGATCCAGATCGTGGTCAGCATCCGCGACCGCGAGAAGAACCGCGACCTGACCGGCGATCCCTGGGGTGGCCGTACCCTGGAGTGGTCCACTTCCTCGCCGCCCCCCTTCTACAACTTCGCCATCGAGCCGAAGATCAAAGGGCTGGATGCGTTCTGGGAAGCCAAGCAGGACGGTTCTGCCTATCAGCAGCCCAAGCACTATGACCCGATCCACATGCCGAAAAACTCCGGTGCTGGCGTCATCATCGCCGCCTTCAGCACCCTGTTCGGCTTTGCCATGATCTGGCACATCTGGTGGATGGCCATCGCCGGCTTCGTCGGCATGATCGCCACCTGGATCATCCACAGCTTCAACGACGACGTGGACTACTACGTGCAGGTTGACGAGATCGAGCGGATCGAGCGTCAGCATTTTGAAAATCTCAACAAGGTGGCTTAATTCCATGGCGACTGACGTTCTACATCACACTCACGGTGCCCATGAGGATGGGCACCATGATGCCGGCGCCAACAAGGTATTCGGCTTCTGGATCTACCTGATGAGTGACTGCATCCTGTTCGCGACCCTGTTCGCGACCTATGCGGTCCTGGTCAACGGCACCGCCGGCGGCCCGAGTGGCAAGGACATCTTCGAACTGCCGTTCGTGTTTGCCGAAACCATGCTGCTGCTGCTGAGCTCCATCACCTTCGGCTTTGGCATGCTGGCCATGAACAAGAACAAGGTGGCGGCGGTCAATACCTGGCTGTTCATCACCTTCCTGTTCGGTGCCGGCTTTATCGCGATGGAGATCTACGAGTTCCATCACCTGATTGCCGAGGGCTACGGTCCGGATCGCAGCGGTTTCCTCTCTGCCTTCTTCACCCTGGTGGGTACCCACGGTATCCACGTGACCAGCGGTCTTGTCTGGATCATCGTGATGATGGTGCTGGTAGCCAAGAAGGGGCTGACCGATCGCAACCGTACCCGTCTGATGTGCCTGAGCCTGTTCTGGCACTTCCTCGACGTGGTGTGGATCTGCGTCTTCACCGTGGTCTATCTGATGGGGGTCATGTAATGAGTCATTCCGTTGACAATCACGGCGCCAGCCACGGCAGCGCCAAGAGCTACCTGATCGGCTTCGTGCTGTCCCTGATCCTGACCGCAGTGCCGTTCTGGATGGTGATGGACGGTTCTGCCTCCCACACCACCGTGCTGGCCACCGTGGTCGGCATGGCGGTGGTGCAGATCTTCGTGCACCTGGTCTACTTCCTGCACATGAACACCTCGTCCGAGGAGCGCTGGAACCTGGTGGCACTGATCTTTACCGTGCTCATCATCGCCATCGTGGTCGTGGGTTCCCTGTGGATCATGTACAACCTCAACATCAACATGATGGTTCACTGAGCAGGTTGGCAATGATGATGAAGCAATACCTGCAAGTGACCAAGCCGGGCATCATCTTCGGTAACCTCATCTCGGTTATCGGAGGGTTCCTGCTGGCCTCCAAGGGGAGCCTGGATGTGCCCCTCTTCATTCTGACCATGGCTGGTGTATCACTGGTGGTCGCCTCCGGTTGCGTGTTCAACAACTACATCGACCGGGACATCGACTGCATCATGGAGCGCACCAAGAACCGTGCTCTGGTGAAGGGTCTGATCGCCCCCGGCGTATCGCTCTGGTACGCGAGCGCCCTCGGCATTGCGGGCATTGCACTGCTCTACTTTGCGGGCAATCCGTTGGCCGCCCTGCTGGCGGTGCTGGGCTTCATTGTCTATGTGGGGGTCTACAGCCTCTACATGAAGCGTCACTCGGTCTACGGCACTCTGGTCGGCAGCCTCTCCGGCGCCGCGCCGCCGGTCATCGGCTACTGCGCGGTGAGCGGTCAGTTCGACTCGGGGGCGCTGATCCTGCTGGCGATCTTCAGCCTGTGGCAGATGCCGCACTCCTATGCGATCGCCATCTTCCGCTTCAAGGATTACCAGGCGGCCAACATCCCGGTACTGCCGGTGGTGAAGGGGATCCCGGTGGCCAAGCTGCACATCACCCTCTACATCCTGGCCTTTATGGTGCCGACCCTGATGCTGTTCCTCGGCGGTTATGCCGGTTACAAGTATCTGGTGGTGGCCACCGCGGTCAGCGTCTGGTGGCTGGGGATGGCGCTGTCTGGCTACAAGGCGGCGGTGGATGACTCCCTCTGGGCGCGCAAGCTGTTCATGTTCTCCATCGTCACCATTACCTGCCTGAGCGTGATGATGTCGGTGGACTTCCAGCCGGAGGCAGAGCCTGCGGTGCTGGTGAGCATGCTGCCCTGATAGTGTGACTTGCCCCCCTAAAATGCATGAAATCCAGAGCCGGGAACCTTCCCGGCTCTGTTATTATGGGGCCGCCCCGTCGGGCACTTTTCCCTTGTGTCGGGTGTGGCAAGCCCAGTGTCGGCCACTCCTTGAGTCTTCCTTTTTCCTGACCTATCGAGGCCATCATGAATGATTTCACCATGACGAGGGGCGAGCGCCGTGCCACCTGGGCGCTCGGCTCCGTCTTCTCGTTGCGCATGCTCGGCATGTTTATGGTGCTGCCGGTGCTGACCACCTACGGCATGTCGCTGGCTGGCGCCTCCGAGGCGCTGATTGGCCTGGCCATCGGCATCTACGGCATGACCCAGGCGCTGTTCCAGATCCCGTTCGGCCTGCTCTCCGACAAGGTGGGTCGCAAGCCCCTCATCGTCGGCGGTCTGCTGATGTTTGCCCTCGGCAGCGTGATCGCGGCGCTCACCCACTCCATCTGGGGCGTGATCCTCGGCCGCGCCCTCCAGGGCAGCGGCGCCATCTCGGCTGCCGTGATGGCGCTCCTGTCGGATCTCACCCGCGAACAGAACCGCACCAAGGCGATGGCCTTCATCGGGGTGAGCTTTGGCATCACCTTCGCCATCGCCATGGTGACCGGCCCCCTCATCACCCATGCGCTGGGGCTCAGTGGTCTCTTCTGGCTGATCGCCCTGCTGGCGCTGGCGGGCATTGCCGTCACCCTCTGGCTGGTGCCGACCCCGAGCGGCCACCTGCTCAATCGCGAGTCCGGCATGGTGAAGGGGGGGATGCGCACCGTGCTGACCAACCCGCGCTTGCTCAAGCTCAACTTCGGCATCCTCTGCGTGCACACCCTGCTGATGTCGAGCTTCGTGGCGTTGCCGCCGCTGCTGGAGCGTGCCGGCCTGCCTCGTGACAGCCAGTGGCAGGCTTATCTGGTCACCATGCTGATCGCCTTCGTCAGCGTGGTGCCGTTCATCATCTATGCCGAGAAGCGCAGAAAAATGAAGCGGGTGTTCCAGATCTGCGTGCTGGTGATGCTCATCGCCGAGCTGGTGCTCTGGCAAAGCGGCCTGCAGCTGTGGGGCCTGCTGGCCGGCCTGCAGATCTTCTTCATCGGTTTCAACGTGATGGAGGCGCTGCTGCCCTCTCTTATCAGTAAGGAGTCGCCCCCCGGCTACAAGGGCACCGCCATGGGGATCTACTCCACCAGCCAGTTTATCGGGGTGGCCATCGGCGGCAGCCTCGGCGGCCTGCTCTACAGCCTGGGCGGCGGTGTCCTGGTGTTTGGCGGCTGCGCCGCGCTGGCCCTCGTCTGGCTCGGGGTCAGCCTCACCATGGCCGAGCCCCCCTACGTGAGCAGCCTGCGCATCGTGCTGCCGGAAGGGGTGGCGGCCGACGCGGCGCTCGAGCAGAAGATCCGCGCCTGCGAGGGGGTGAGCGACGTGCTGCTGGCCGCTGCCGAGCGCTCCGTCTATGTGAAGGTGGACAGCAAGCGCCTGAGCCGGCGCGATCTGGAGTCGCTGGTCGCCGCCTGAGGACACCGACCAGCATGAAAAAGCCCGCCAATCCGGCGGGCTTTTTATTGGGCTCCATTCAGCTGGATTGTGCCCAGCTGTGCTGTACGCTCAGTCGGCCTGGCAGCGCTGCTCGGCAGGCAGGCTCGCGGCATCCCCCAGCAGCAGGGTGCTGAGAGCCGCCCGGGCGCAGCGGGAGCTGTTCAGTTGGCCGTGCTGATTGCTCTGCGTCACCTGCACCAGGCGCGCGGCGCTGCCAAAGGCGGCCTGCATCTGGCGGGCACCGGCGAAGGGGGTATTGGGGTCGTACTCGGCGCCGAGCACCAGGGCCCTGGCATCATCCGGCAGCTTTATCTCGCCGGCGCCATAGCTGGCGATGGGCTGGCGCGGATAAGGCCAGTCGGCGCAGGTGTTGAAGCTTTTGGCCAGCAGCAGGGCACCGGCCCCCTGGAAGGCGGCATCTTCCGGAGCCAGCCCCTGCCAGCCATAAGGCTCGCTGTTGTCGGTGCAGTGGATGGCGCTGAAGAAGGGCATCTCCTGCAGTTCCTGATAGGGGTTGTCATCGTCCTGCCCGGCGAGGCGGGCCAGCAGGGGGCCGGCGTCGTCCTGCTGCCAGAAAGCGAGCTGATCGTCGCGCTGGCTGCCGCTGATGGCATCGCCCAGCACCGCCACCCAGCTGGCACGGTCGAGCACATTGCCCTGATTGTCCACATAGCGGCCGTTGTCGCGCACCTGGCGGGTCACCGCCATGCTGTGCTGCAGCGCCTGATCCCCGAAGCGCCAGGCCAGGATGCGGTTGGCATTCTCGGCATCGCGGCGGAAGATGGCCGGGTAGCGGCTCTCGGCAGGGGACATCGGCGAGTCGACCACCAGATTGGCCACGTGGCTCGAGTAGCGGGCGGCATAGAGGGCGGCCAGACGAGTGCCGTAGGAGAAGGTGATGGGGGTGATCCGCTCGCGCCCCAGGTGCTGGCGCAGGCGCTCCATGTCCTCGACCACGGCCCGCGAGCCCAGGTGCGGCGCATGCAGCCGCAACGGCTCGTCGCAGCGCTCGCGCAGGGTGGTGCTAAAGGCCTTGCCCTGATCCGCCCCGCTCTCGAGTGCCGGCAGGGCGCCCTTGTCCCGGCTGGCAAAGAGCTGGGCGAGCTGCGCCGGGGTCATGTCTGGCCGCACGCCTTGCTTGTCGGTCAGCAGGCAGCTGCGCAGTTCGTGGCCGAGGGCGCTGTAACCGGCCCCGCGGGGATCCAGGGTGACGATGTCGTAGTGCTCAAGGATGGCGGGATTGGCGCTGCGCAGCAGGTCGAGCAGAAGGCCGAGATCCGGGGTGGCCGAAGTGGGGCCGCCCGGGTTGTAGAACAGGGTGCCGCGATAGTCGCCGCTGGCGCGATAGTGCAGATAGAAGATATCCAGGGTGTCGCCCTTGACCGTGCGGGTCTCCTGTTTGACATGGGGGCGGCTGGGCTGGTTCGACCAGGAGGAGAAACGGCCGCTGTCGCCGGAAAAAAAGCCACTGCCGGTGCGCGAGGTGGGGCTTTTCTCCCACTTGCTCTCCTTGATCTGGACCCACTCCTTGTCGTAATCGAGCGGTACCGTCAGATAGTGGCAACTGACCTGACTGGCGGGAATGGCGATGCCGTCCTCCTGCCAGCCCTGGCGCAGCTGTTGGCAGACCTGGCCGGCGTCATAGCCGGCGCGAATATGGCGAGCCTGGAAGGGCTCCTCTTTCTTTTCCAGATTGCAGCCTGCCAGCAATGCCGGTGCCAGCAGGGTCATCATCAGCGTGTATTTCATTGTCTATTTCCATTTATCTAGCCTGAACCCCGAAATAGTACGGGGACGGGCCGACCGGATGGCAGCCGGAAGTTGTATGGAAATATTGCAAGGTGTGTCGATTTACATATTTCTGGTGATATTTGGTGGTCTCATTGATCTATTTGAAAATAATGACCGGCAACGCGCACCGTTATTTTATGCGGGATCAATAACGGCGGCGCAACCGGTCGGCGCAGGGGGCGGCTCCGGCGTTACGCGGGCGCGCGCCAGAACGGCTTGTCCCCCAGCACGGTGGCCCTGTGCATCACTCGCCGGGCCGGCAGATAGTCTGCGTTGGCGTAATGCTGGGTGACCCGGTTGTCCCAGATGGCGATGTCGTGCTCCCGCCAGCGCCAGCGCACCTGATACTCGGGCTTGGTGACATGGCGAAACAGGAAGGCGAGCAGCGCTTCGCTCTCTTGTGCCGGCAACTCGGGCAGGCGGGTGGTGAAGCCCTCATTGACGAACAGTGCCTGCCGGCCGCTCAAGGGGTGGGTGCGAACCACAGGGTGGCGCAGCGGCGGGTTGCGGGCCGCCGCCTCCTGCCAGCGCTGGTATTCGGCCGGGCTGGCGTTGTGACGATGGGCCGGGAACGACTTGGTGAAGTCGTGCTCGGCCTCCAGCCCTGCCAGCAACTGCTGCAGGCGGGGGGAGAGCCCCTCGAAGGCGGCGATGCCGCTGGCCCACAGGGTATCGCCCCCCACCGGCGGCAGCTGCTTGGCGGCCAGAATGGCCAGCGCCGGCGGCGTCTCGATGAAGGTGACGTCGGTGTGCCAGTTGTCGTTGTCCGGTGGGTTGTCGTCGTGGGTGTCGAGCACGATGATCTCCTCGGCCTCCGGCGCGTGGGGATAGACAGGGTGAATGTGCAGATCGCCGAAGCGGTTGGCCAGCGCCCGCTGCTGGCGGGGGTTGATGGGCTGATCCCGAAAGAACAGCACCTGATGGGTAAGCAGGGCCTGCTGCAACTGCGCGAACTGGCCCTCATCGAGCGGCCCGGCCAGGCTGATGCCGCTGATCTCGGCGCCGATGTGGGGGCCGAGGGGGGTGATATACAGGGAATTGCTCATAGTCCTTCTCCATGCCACGGCGTCAGGCGACGCTGCAGCGCACGTAAACCAAGTTCCAGAGTGAAGGCGATCAGGGCGATCACTAGAATGCCCGCCAGCACCACGTCGGTGGCGAGAAACTCGCCGGCGGCTTGCACCATGAAGCCCACACCGCGGGTGGCGGCGATGAGCTCGGCCGCCACCAGGGTGGACCAGCCGACCCCGAGCCCGATACGCAGCCCGATGAGCATGTCCGGCAGGGCGCCGGGCACGATGACATACCAGAGCACCTGCCAGCGGTTGGCGCCGAGCGCCCGGGCGGCCCGCAGCCGCACCTGCCTGGCGCCCTGCACCCCGGCCAGGGTGGCCATGGCGACCGGCGCGAAGATGGCCAGATAGATGAGCAGTACCTTCGATGTCTCGCCGATGCCGAACCAGATCACCATCAGCGGCAGGTAGGCAAGGGGGGGCACCGGTCGGTAGAGCTCGATCAGCGGGTCGAGCATGCCGCGCAGGGTGGGGCTGAGCCCCATGGCCAGACCCACCGTCACGCCGCACAGGGTGGCTGCCGCGAGGGCGATGAGGATGCGCTGCAAACTGGCCGCGAGGTGTTGCCAGAGGGTGGCGTCCATGAAGCCCTGCGGCCCGGCGAGGGTGAGCAGCTGTTGCAGCACCTGGGCGGGTGGCGGCAGGAACAGCGGGCTTATCAGCTCGAGCCTGGCCACCAGCCACCAGAGCGCCAGCAGGGCACCCAGAGTCAGCAGACTTATCCCAAGCCGGCGTGGCAGCGGCCAGCGCAGGCGTATCCGGCGGGCAGGGTCGAGCGGGCGGGAGAGGGTTAGGCTCATACAAACACCTCCCGCTCGGCAAAGACCCGCTCCAGCACATACTCGCGCCGGGCGATGAAGGCGGGATCCGACTTGATGCTACGGCAGGGCTCGCCGGCGGCGAAGCGGCGGCCAAAATCCAGGGTGAGCCGCTCCATGACTCTCCCAGGCGCCGGGGAGAGCAGCACCAGCTCGGTGGCCATGAACACCGCCTCCTCGATATCGTGGGTGATGAGCAGTACCTGCCGGCGCTGCTCGTGCCACAGGCGCAGCAGCAGGGTCTGCATCTGCTCGCGGGTAAAGGCGTCGAGGGCGCCGAAGGGTTCGTCGAGCAGTAGCAGTTGCGGCTGGGTGGCCAGCGCCCGGGCGATGCCGACCCGCTGGCGTTGGCCGCCGGAGAGCTGCCAGACCGGCTTGGCGTGGGCTTCTTCCAGCCCCACCTTGCGCAGCATGGCCAGCGCGCTGGCCTCGCGTTCGCGGCACGGCACGCCGGCCAGCTGCAGGCCGAAGGCGACGTTGTCCAGCACGTTGCGCCAGGGCAGCAGCCCCTCGTTCTGGAAGACCACCCCCCGCTCGGCGCCGGGGCCGCGCACCGGCCGCCCCTGCAGGCTGATGGTGCCTTGCTGGGCGGGCTGAAAACCGGCGATGAGGTTGAGCAAGGTGGTCTTGCCGCAGCCGGAGGGGCCGAGCACCACCATCAGCTCGCCCGCATCCAGGGTCAGGTTGATGTTGTCGAGGACTCTGCGTCCGGCGTAATCGGCACAAAGGTGAGTGAGCTGCAGCATGCATGCCTCCTTGTGTTGCGGGGTCAGCGGGCGTGAGCCTTGACGAAGCGGTCGGTCACGTAGTCGCGATAATCGTGACCAGCGCTTCGTACCTTGCCCTGCTCCTTGAGAAAACGGCTGGTGTCCACCAGGGTCTGGTTCACCAGCTCCTTAAGCTCGGCGCCCTGCTGGCTGGCGCTCAGGTAGCTGTTGCCCCTGACCAGCGCGGGCACGTCCGCCTCGGGTACGCCGCTCAAGGTTGACAGCTTGGCGAGGTTGTCCGGCTTGGCGAGCCAGCCGTCGGGGTTGGCCAGGTAGTCGCGCTGGGCCGCCAGGGTGCTGTCGACGAAGGCCTGCACCAGTTCGGGATGGGCCTTGGCGAACGCCTTGCGTACCACCCAGACATCCAGGGTGGGGGCGCCCCACTCGCCCACCTGGGCCGAGTCGGTCAGTACCTTGCCGCCCTTGGTCAGCTCGTTGAGGGCCGGCGCCCAGACATAGGCGCCATCGATGTCACCCCGCTGCCAGGCGGCGATGATGGCCGGTGGCTGCAAGTTGACGATCTGCAGGCTGGCCGGATCCACTCCCCAGTGCCGCAGCGCGGCCAGCAGGCTGTAGTGGGTGGTGGAGGTAAAGGGGACGGCGATGCGCTTGCCGGCCAGGGCTGCGGGGGAGTTGAGCCCGGGCTTGACCACCAGCGCTTCCGAGTTGCCGAGCTGGGAGGCGAGCAGGAACACCTCGATGGGCACCTGCTGGTTGACGGCCACCGCCAGCGGGCTGGAGCCGATGTTGCCGATCTGCACGTCGCCGGAGGCGAGCGCCCGCACCACGCTGGCGCCGCTGTCAAACTTGAGCCACTTCACCGTGGCGCCGCTGGTGCGGGCAAAGGTGTCGTCGGCCTGGGCCACCTTGGCCGGTTCGGCCGAGGTCTGGTAGGCCACAGTGACGTCCACGGCCCTGGCTTGCAGGCTGAGCAGGGCGAGCGCCGCCAGCCAGAGGGAATGTCCTTTTCCTGTCATGATATTGCTCCATCGGGGGGGGGGAATGAAGCGGCAGTTTTCCCATTTATCGGGGCGCTGAGGAAAGACCGAAAATATATGGCTGATGAAATATGGTTCTTAGAAAAAGAACGGCAATTAAATCCGTTTATTCATATATCTCAATATGGCAAGTCGATATTTGGTGGCTGGCAATGAGTGCTAAAAAAATGCTGAAAATATCGGCAAGCCATATTCAGATATGGCAATGCTTGCCCATTTATTGAATATCGAACCGGCTGGCTGGGCGGATAAAATAAAACCCGCCGGTTGGGCGGGTTGGTATGGTGCAGGGGATACCGCTGAGGCAAGACGCGCACAAGCAACGGGCCGGGCGAGTAAGGCCCGCCCGGAATCAGCGCTCCAGCAGGGGGGCGGAGCGGTAGCTCCAGAGCCCGTAGGTGCGCAGGGCATCGCGGTAGATGCCGAGCAGCTCGCTGTCGCTCACCTTGGCAAGTTCGGAGAGTGGCTTGTCGGGGTAGCTGACGCTGTCTATCCGGATCCCGGCCGGCCCGCTCTGCCAGCAGGCGATCTCAAGCAATGTCTGGCCCCGGCGCACATGGCTGGCGGAGCTCACCAGAGTGGCGTACTCGATCTGATGGCGGGCGAGGGCATAGCCGCTGTAGAGGGCGTTCTCCACCGTGCTGGTGGCGTAGTTCTCCTCGATGATGCGGGAGCGATCTATCCCCTTTTTCACCAGCCAGTCGGCCATCAGCTTGCCCTCGGTCTGACGGTTCTGGGGCACGCCGCCGGTCAGGATGATGAGGGCCGCCGGGTTGGCCTTGGCCAGCGCCCGGGTGGTTTCCAGCCGGCCCAGCAGGATGTCGTGCATGGAGCCGTCGGGATTGAGGGCATAGCCCAGGGTGACGATGGCCCGGTTGCCCGGCTTGGGTGAGCGCTCACCCTGCTCCTTGAGCGGGGTGGCGATGACGCGCTCGACCGTGTCGAAGATGCGCTGCAAATCGGCGGCCCGGCCGGGATTGAGGGTCGCCAGCTTGCTCTGATACCCCTTGGCGGCGGTCTCGTTGTGCTTGAAGGTCTGCCAGGTGGCGAGGTGGCTCAGCAGGTCGATGTCATCGGGCGCGGTGCTGAGGGCTTGCTCGAACAGGCCGATGGCCTTGTCCACGTTGCCGTTGTAGATCTGGGCGTTGGCCGCCGAGATGAGCAGGTCGGTGCGATAGGGCTCGAGCTGGTAGGCCTCTAGCAGCAGCTCGGTCACCTGCTCCATGTTGCTCGGCATCTTGGCGGTGAAGCCGGCGGTGGAGATGCGGGCGGGGGATTTGAAGATCTGCCAGGCGTCCGCCAGCAGCTGATCCACCACCTGGCGCTTGCTGATGTACTGGTCGTAATTCTGCTCCTTTTGCAGGGAGCGTACCGGGGTAGCCCAGGCTTCGGAAGGGAGCACGGCAGGCAGTGTCAGCAGGCCGGCCAGCGTCAGGGCAATCGCGGTTCTTTTCATCATGATGGCGTTCCACCGAAGGTTGATGGCTCCAGGCCATTCCAGGACCATGGGGCTTTTTCAATAAAAACATAAACTTGGTGATTGGTCAGTGTACCGCGTTGCGGCATGAAAAAAACGTGAACCGCTTCGGTTATCCGGGGAAGGGGGCCGTGTTTGCCCTATTCGGGGGGAACGAGGTGTGGTTTTCCTGTGAAGTGGCTCAGTTGTGGCGCAATCCTGCCGCGTTTTCGGCGAAAGGGACCTTGGCCGTGAAAAAGTTGACGGTGCCAATCGTTTTACCGCTTTTTCTGTGACGGCGATCACTGTACCATCGCCGCCCGACCTGCCACCTGGCGCGCGGCTCCCTGCGTTCTGGTTGGCGTCACCCGATACTCGCTGTCACCCGGAACGTGAATGACCCCAGGATGGGACCCGCCACTAACCTGTAGGTTTGTGGTCTGCGTGTCGCGGGGTCGGCACCTCTCCCGCCCGCTCCCTGCGATGCCTGTCTGCAGACTTGCCGTATGAAACTTCTCTCTTCATAGGTGCAAGATGACGCTGTTATTGAGTCTGGTCGGTATGCTGGCCCTGATGTTTATCGCCTGGCTGGCCAGTGAAAACCGCCGTGCCATCCGCTGGCGGACCGTGCTGGGGGCCCTCGCCCTGCAAACCGGCTTTGCCGCCCTGGTGCTCTACTTTCCCCCCGGACAAATCATGCTCGGTGCCATGAGCAACGGCGTCTCCGCCCTGCTCGGCTTTGCCGACAGCGGCATCCGCTTCGTGTTTGGCGATCTGGCCAGCAACGGCTTCATCTTCGCCGTGCGGGTGCTGCCGCTGGTGATCTTCATCAGCGCGCTGATCGCCGTGCTCTATCACTTCGGCATCATGCAGTGGGTGATCCGGGTGCTGGGGGGCGGCATCCACCGCCTGCTCGGCACCAGCCGCGCCGAATCCCTGGTGGCCACCGGCAACATCTTCCTCTCTCAAGGGGAATCCCCGCTGCTGATCCGCCCCTTCCTGGCCGGCATGACCCGCTCCGAGCTGTTTGCCGTGATGACCTGCGGCATGGCCTCGGTGGCGGGCTCTGTGCTCGGTGGCTACGCAGGGCTGGGGGTGGATCTGAAATACCTGATTGCGGCCTCCTTCATGGCGGCGCCGGGGGGCCTCTTGATGGCCAAGCTGCTGGTGCCTGAGCAGCAGCAGGTGAACGATCAGGCCGAGATCACCCTCGACAAGAGCGACTACAGCAATGCCATCGACGCCCTGGCGGGTGGCGCCATGAGCGGCATGAAGATCGCGGTGGCCATCGGCACCATACTGCTGGCCTTTGTCAGCGTGATCACCATGATCAACGCTGGTCTCACCACGGTGGGTGAGTGGTTCGGTTGGGCCGATCTCTCCCTGCAGCAGCTGCTGGGCTATCTGTTTGCCCCGGTGGCCTGGCTTATCGGCGTGCCGGCCGGCGAGATGATGGCGGCAGGGTCACTCATCGGCCAGAAGGTGATCATGAACGAGTTCGTTGCCTACCTGGACTTTGCCAACATCAAGCAGGATCTCAGTGCCCACACCCAGATCATCATCACCTTCGCGCTGTGCGGTTTTGCCAACCTGGGCTCCATTGCGGTGCAGCTTGGCTCCATCGGCACCATGGCGCCGGAGCGCCGCCACGACGTGGCGAGCCTCGGCTTCAAGGCGGTGCTGGCGGCGACCCTGGCCAACCTGATGAGCGCCACCCTGGCGGGGCTGTTCGCCTCCCTCGGCTAAGCGACCCTTGCCCCCCATGCACACCCCGTCTCGCCACTGGCGCGGCGGGGTGTCGTCCATCTGGCGCCAGCCACTGACGCCTCGGCACAGAGTGGGCTCGACAGGGGCGGGCGCAGGCGGTAGCGTGATGGCGCGCGGCCAGCCCGCGCCCGTTCAGGCATTCATATAACAAGGAATCACACCATGACCCGTTTCTCTCGCGCATTGGCGCTCTCCCTGCTGCTGGCCGGCGCCGCGCCGGCGTTTGCCGCCGCTACCTATACCTCGGATCTGCTGCTGTCGGCGGACTTCAAGGCCCCCTGGGCCAAGGCGACCCAGGGCATCAAGAACCTGCCCAAGTGGGTGCGCAGCGGCAACGGTACCAGCTCCCCGCTCGAAGCCGTGGCCGGCACCCCCTATCAGAGCGGCTCGGTCTGTAAACCTCACGACTGCGCCAGCCACTACATGCAACTGCTGGTGGATGCCAAGGCCAAGCGGGTGTGGGGCGTGCTGATCGATCTGCCGGATAGCGACGCCGCTCGCGAAACCCCGTCCAAGTTTGCCCGCTACACCTGGCTCGGCCAGCCGGACAAGGAGATGCAGGCCGCCCTGATGAAACAGGTTGAGGCCGACCCCAACTGGCAGTAAGCATCGAAACGCAAAAACCTCTGCCCAGGCAGAGGTTTTTTTATGGCGAAGCGGTGATGGGGCAGGGCGCTAGCGGCTCAGGATCCGTACCGAGCGGATGCGATTGTTGAAGTCGGTCGCCTCCTGCTCGCCATCCTTGCGGGTGTAGTAGCCACCGCGAAAATCGGTCTCCTCGAAGAAGCGCACCACCCAGCCAGCCGGCACGGTGAAGGAGGAGATGCGGTTGGCAAAGCCGTAGCGGCCGAGATCCGCAATATCCCGGTCGATGCGCAGGGGCTCGCCGCTCTGGTGGGCACCGTCAAACACCAGCAGGGTGCTGGCATCGTCGCTCTCATCGAGTGTGGTGGTGATGCAGCTTGCCTTGGCCGCCTCGCAAAACAGGCTGTTGTTGCCTTGGCCCTGCTGACAGCGGCGGCTCACCTTCTGGCGCGCCAGCCACTCGCTGCGCCCCGCATCGGCATAGACGCTGTTGAAGGGGGTCAGGGTACAGATGTGGATACGCCCGCCGCCATTGCTTTGGCCGTTCACCAGGATCTGGGGATTGATAAGGATATCGGCGTGGGCCGCTGTGCTCAGGGTCAACAGCGCCAGCAGGACAAACAGCTTGTTCATGGATGAGATCTTGCCAGTTCAAGGGGCGGCAAGGATTGCCGAGACGCAGCCCAGATGCAAGAGGGGGCGGCGCCCGCTGCGACACGCCTTGCCCGCCATCGATGCAAAGATGCAGGGCCCAAAGCAGAACACCGGCGCAAGGCCGGTGTTCTGAACAGCATGGCGGCGGGCCCGGCGGGGCGCGCGGTCAGAGCGGCTTAGGCGTAGAAGGCCTCGACGGTGCCCTTGACGGTGATCAGCATGGGGTTGCCGTAGCGATCCTTGGCCTTGGGGGAGGGGATCTTCACCCAACCTTCGCTGATGCAGTACTCCTCGACATTGGTGCGCTCCTTGCCGTTCACGCGAATGCCGATCTCGTGCTGAAAGCACTCCGCCACATGGTGCGGGCTGCGCGGGTTGGCCGCCAGGCGGTCGGGCAGGGCCGGTTTGTTGTCGCTCATTTTATTTACCTGAGTGTGATAAAAAGTGGGTCATTGTAGGCAATGCCCGTCATGGGCTCAAGGTTGGGTTACGTCCCATGGGGGTGGACAAGGTTTGGCTATAGCTGCAGTTCGGGCAACAGCCCCGCCTGCTCCTGAAAATGGTGGCAACGGCGCTCAACGTCATCTTTATAGCGTGCCAGATAATCCAGCTCGGCGGGATGGTCTGTCTCGACCATGGCTATAGCGGCATCCAAATGGTGGAGGATGTCGCTGGCTATCTTCTGCAAGGTCTGTTGCAGTAGGCGTTCGGGCAGGTCACATGCCTCGGCCATTTCCAGCAACTGCCATGCGTTGATCGCCTCGGGAGCAAATTCGTCGCCTATGGCCATGGCCAGATGCTGGTTGAACTCGGGGTAAAGCCCCACATTGACCAGATCGTACCAAGGGGTGGGCGTCAGCCCTGCTTTTGATACGAAGAAGCTGTAGTTCTTGCCGTGGGCATCGTGATTGTTGACGCAGAGGTTGAAGAGCAGCCATTGCAGCATGTCCAGTCTGGCCTGCGCTGGATTGACGCAGAGAGCGCTAAGGCTGAACAGCCGTGGTAGGCTCACCCCTTCCCGAATATGGGCCACGTCCCGACTATCACCGAAGTTGCGTTCATATTTTCGGGCGACGGGGAACCCCAGCCCCTGACAGGCATCGATCATGTGGCGACGGCGGACCCTCATGCCATCCTCATCAAGACGACGGTCGAACCGTTCCACCAGCAAGCTTCTGTGGGACTTCTCACCCTGACCCACAGTATGCAGTTCGACCCGCGCCACCGGCATGCTAAGCTGTGCGGCCAGCTGCATGGTTACAAATTCATTGATCACCAGATGAGGGTGATGCTCGAACTTGAGGAGGTGGGTTGAACAGAGTTCACCTTCGCCAAATCCTAGCCTCCCCTCGAGTCGCAGCAGGTTGAGTTTGGCCTGCACACCCGCAACCGAGAGTCGGGGGCGGCCATCCCAGACTTCCAGTGGCCAAATCTCGGGTTGATCGAGGCGCAGCATCAACTCCTCTGGTGTGATGGGGCGAAACCGGGTGGGAATGTCGGGCTCTGCGGGTAGGGTGAAGGTGACAGCCCCGGATACATCACGGCCGATACCGTGGATCAGGGCAAAGAGATTGCTGCGCGAAACGGAGAGTACCTCAATCAGATGATCCAGCCCGCGATTTTCTGGCAGTAAGTTACCGAGATACGCCCGGATCTGAGCGCTGCTGGCCGAGCCATCCAACGCCAGTGGCGGTGAGAGTGGGAATCCGCGCGCTTGCCACTCTGGCAGATAGCCGAGCTGAAACGAATCCCGGTTGGAGTCATATTCGAGATGGCCGATCAGCTGATTACCCAGCCGAAGTTCCAGCCGATGGTGCTCAGAACCATTCATCATCACCGACCTCTGGTTGGCTGTAGCTGCTCATTACCTGTGATCCCGCTTCTTGCACCAGTTGCAACCTCAGTCCCAGCGCCTTCATCACCTGCAGCAGGGTCGAGAGGTAGACATCCCCCCCTTTTTCAATCTTGATCAGGGTTTTCTTGGAGATGCCGCACAGTGAGGCCGTCACCTCTTGGGTCATCTTGGCTGCTTTGCGTCTCTCCCGTATCGCCAGTCCCAGCGAGGCGGGATCCAGTTCTTTCGTGCCGGTTGGCAACGGTGTATCTGTCATCATGATCACGGAAAAAGTGTAGGTTGTTACACCTTAGCTCATGGTAAGAGCAAACAGCAACAAAAAGTGTACGATGGTGCACTTTTTATAGTCTCAGCGTTGTTTTCGATAAAAAAGTGTAGAAGTGTTCACCTTTTAGAACAGAAAAGGTGGTTAGGGAGGGTCTGGGAGATGATAGAGGGGCCGGGAGGATGTTGTGTGCAGAGCCGCATTGCACTTCACCTTCACTTCACCGAGCGGGGGTAGGGTAGGCTTACGTCTTCAGTTGGAGCTTTATTCTATGCCCACCATAGTCACTCACGCCGCCGTCCCCCTCTGCCTAGGGCTCGGGCTTGGCAGCCGGATTATTCCGCCCCGCTTGCTGATGGTGGGGGTTGCCATCGCCATGCTGCCCGATGCCGATGTGCTCGCCTTCAAACTGGGGGTCGCCTACGGCCATGTCTTTGGCCACCGCGGCTTTACCCACTCACTGCTGTTTGCCTTTGCCCTGCCCACCCTTGCCATGCTGTTTCACCGCCAATTTCGGGCCAGCGCCGTCACCGTCTGGTCGTTTCTGCTGGTCTCTCTGCTCTCCCACAGCCTGCTCGATTCGCTTACTACCGGCGGCAAGGGGGTTGGCTGGCTCTGGCCGTGGCGTGACGAGCGCTTCTTCGCCCCCTGGCAGGTGATCCGGGTTGCCCCCTTCAAGCTGGAAGCCTATATCACCGCCCGAGGTGAGGCGGTGATTCTCTCAGGACTCTACTGGGTCTGGCTGCCGGGAATTATAGTTATGCTGGTGTTGATGGGGTGGCGGGGGTGGGGAAGGGGGCGGTAGGCGTGGGATTGGAATTGGGTGTTGGATATATGGTGACTGAGTAAAAAACCAATACTTGGACACCCATTTGTTGTGGTCTTGTCATGCAATGTCCTGCTCAGAAAGATGGGGGCCTCATTTTTACTCAGAACGGTGGGTGTCCCAATTTGGCATAGACCCCTGTGTTTCGCTCCGAGTAGCTCTCGTACACATGATCGAAGAGCGCCGAGCCAGGTCTCCATTCGCTCTTGGAGAGCGGCGTTGGGGTGAACTACCTGATGACGGGCTACTCAACATATTGTTCTTCGGTGAAGGCGTGGGTAGTCATTGTAAATCTGCGATCTCAGAGTTCAGGGTCACGCTCATGCGCGACTCCACCAACACCTCGGCGATCTTCTACGACTTGCCTTCGAGTATCTTGGCGCAAACGGCGTCGCTCTCGATCTTGTCTGCCACCGCCGATAATTTCGGAATTGCGCGCGAACCATTTACGAAGCCACGGAGGTTTGCGTATTTGGTGTCCCGTGCGACCTGTATCAACCGGTTCTTGTCGTCGGGCAATTGCGCATCGGTGGCCAGTGCCTTGACCAGCGCGTCCTGTACCGGCTTCAACTCCGAGCTCTGCCCGGTGAACTGGAGGAACTTCACTAAGAAATGCAGCGGCGTGGTGAAGGCTTGCGCCAGCAAGCGGCTCTTGTTGTCGGGCAATTGCGCATCGGTGGCCAGTGCCTTGACCAGCGCGTCCTGTACCGGCTTCAACTCCGAGCTCTGCCCGGTGAACTGGAGGAACTT
>NZ_JAPCJC010000009.1:113339-143059 GCF_027707805.1 Aeromonas sp. QDB20
CATCGGTGGCCAGTGCCTTGACCAGCGCGTCCTGTACCGGCTTCAACTCCGAGCTCTGCCCGGTGAACTGGAGGAACGTCACTAAGAAATGCAGCGGCGTGGTGAAGGCTTGCGCCAGCAAGCGGCTCTTGTCGTCGGGTTCGTTCAGTTGCTTACATATTTCCTCCCAGCGCGCCGGAACTAGCATCTTTGTCTGCTGTAGTAACTTGGTGGCAAATGTGAGGTTCTCACCAAACCAATCCACCAAGCTGGGCTTGGCGCGTAAAGTGTGCTCCAACAGTCTAGCTCCGAGAGCTTTTTCGCCTTGCCAACAAAGCCGGTTGGCAACTATTCCCGCACAAAACGGATGTAGCGCAGCGCCTTCGCAAAGCCCTTGCTCACGCTCACTAGGAGAGGACAGTCGCAAAAGCAGCCGCCCAAAACTGCGATGCCACGGCTGAAAACGAACATGGTCCTTAAATCTACCGTGTAGCGTCGTTCGCACCAAACCGCAATCTTGTGACCGCGTAAACTTGGATGGGACGGCCTCCTCACCCAAGCTAACGCTCAATTCGGTAAACCATGCCAGACGGAAGAGGTCGCGGCGCTCCTCCTCAGAACACGGAGTCAGATATTTCTCACGCACATGCCGGTCTGCCGCCGCTTGTTCGACCCGAAACACATTGCTTCCGTCGAGTCGTAGGCCAGCTGCGAGTGCATACTGGAACGTAACCAAGTCAGCGGCGAAAATGTCGTCCCATTCTTTGATGAAGCACGGCGGAGGCACTGGAGCGACATGACCTGACCCACGAATTTGTCGGAAGGTGGATTGGTAAACGCCAATCCAATCTTCGGGCTGGACTGTCACCGGAACGATGGCTGCCCGATGACCGCTCAGGTAATCATGATCCGGCTTCACTGCAGCAGGCCAGCCCATCAATATCATCACGGAGTCACGCCGCTGCGTCTTCCATTGATCGAGCAATGTACAGGCAAGTTTCGAGTGCTCATGCACATTATCGAGAATGAACATCCGCCCCGGTTTTGCCTGAGCCGCCAATTCGCGGGCCGCTTTTTCGGAGTCCGGCTCATCGGCAAGATCGAGGTAAAGTGGTTCGCAGCCTTGGTGATTCCATTCAGCTACCAGATGCAAGCACACGGTCGTCTTCCCGCCGGCGCTTGGCCCTTCCAGCCACACACAGCCATCGTGACGAAGCTGCCGCAAGGCCACCTCCACGACTTGAGCGCGATGGACCGCGCCGGTCCTAAACTCCTCTGCTGTGAATCGGAAGTCGCCTCGGCTATCAGCCATCACACTACCGCCTGATGTGGCCGGCGCGCGATACTGGAAGAAGCTGTCGGTTAAACGCAGGAACTCGATGATGGGTTCAGCCGGAGGCAAAACCACAGCCGCGACAGCAGGAGTTGCAACAGCATCGGGTGAAAGCGAACGAAGATAGTCGGGCAACTTATCATACGAATCGCCAAACGAGACGGCGCAGATATTTAGCTGAAACTTGTCGAAATGCGCCTGGAACTGCTCCCGCTGGTCGCTACGCACGAGGCAAAAGTCCCAAAGGTCTGCATCACGCGCTCGTTTTCCGTAACGTTCCAACAAGAGGCCAAAGTCTGGATCGTTGAGCCCGTTGACACCACAGCCCACGTAAAGCCACGTAGTCATACGCCAGATCGTCGCGAGTTCGTCTCGGTATCTCTCATCGCGAGCAATCTCTTGATACGAGTTCCAGTCCAGAATCACCGTAGCTGGCTGCCGCCAGTAACCGTGTAGGTAAATGACCTTATCCGGTTCTCTATTCCGCGCGGCGCGTAGGAAGGCATCAGGATCTTTCCAAGTAACAGGCTTGAGCGTCCCGGCATCGTCCAAAAGGAGGCCGTCGTAGTTGGTTGTCGCCAACAAATTCCCTTTTGCCCGCAGTGCCTCCAAAGCATCAAGAGTCTTGCGGTCATGAGCTTTGATTGTCCCGATAGTCTGGGCAAGCCACTCCTCAAAGTGTTTTGACTCGACGCCACCCATTAGGCTAGTCACGTCTTCTGCTGCCGAAACGAAATGATGGGTGCCGCCACGTGTTTTGATTAGTCTAAGGTGAGACTCCACCTCTTCCTGTGCCATGTGATTGTGCTGTTTAAGCCACGCTAGTCCGCTCTCAAGCAGCCCCGCCCAAGAAGCTTGTGGATGAGGTCTCCCGCTCGAAGCATCCATACTCGCAGACATTGAGATGCCAGTGCCGACAACGATGACAGCACCACCGCGCGCGATGACCTTTCGCAGAATATCTTCAGGATTTGGAGGATGTGGTGGCATTATGACATGTTCCCGAGATATGGATTGTCGTTTGGCTATTTTAAGGGGACTGATTGAGACATGGAAAGAGTATGTTGATAGAAATCTGAGCTGGTTCAATCAATTAGTGAATACTCTTGCTTAGGTGGGCTGTTGGGTGAACGGAAGTTCCCCTCACCCTGACCCTCCCCCAAGGGGAGAGAGGACAAAGACGCTGGGAGCGGCAACAAGCAGGAAATAGAAAGGGAGCCTGTCAGGCTCCCTTTTCTGCAGACACGGCCAATGGTATTTGACCCATGCCGCCCCTTATCGATTGGTCGCGGCCTTCATCCCTTCCACAAACTCTTTCAGACGGGTCAGCATATGCTCCGGGTTCTGGTGGTGGGTCTCGATGATCTTCACCACGGCGGAGCCGGAGATGGCGCCAGCGGCGCCAGCCTTGATCGCTTCACGCACCTGAGCTGGCTCGCTGATGCCAAAGCCGAGCAGGGCGGGGGGCGCATTGAACTCGCGCAGGGTATTGATGAGACCTTCCACCGGCATGCCGGCCTTGGTTTCGGCGCCGGTCACCCCGGCGCGGCTCACCAGATAGGTGTAGCCATTGCCGAGCTCCGCCACCTGCTGCAGGGTTTCGGCGTCGCCATTGGGCGGGGCGATAAAGATGCTGTCGATACCGAACTTGTCGGCGGCCGCCTTGTAGGGGGCGCACATCTGCACCGGTACGTCGGCGACCAGCACCGAGTCCACGCCGGCCTGCTGGCACTTCTCGTAGAAGCCGTCAATTTTGCGCACATAGACCAGGTTGGCGTAGACCAGCAGGCCAATGGGCAGCTGCGGGTACTTGGCGCGGATGCGGCCGAGCAGCTCGAAACAGTCGTCCGGGGTGGTGTGGCTGGCAAAGGCGCGCAGGGCGGCGCCCTGAATGGTGGGGCCGTCCGCCACCGGATCGGAGAAGGGAATGCCGAGCTCGAGGGCATCGGCGCCCCCTGCGACCAGCGCATCGACGATGGCCAGCGACAATTCGGGAGTGGGGTCACCCAGCATCACGAACGGCACAAAGGCGCCCTGATTGGCCGCGTCCAGACGGGAGAAGAGTTGTGCGTAACGGTTCATGACAAGGTTCCTTCTTTTTCAAAGATGTCAGCGACGGTGAAGATGTCTTTGTCGCCACGGCCGGAGAGGTTGACGATGAGCACCTGCTCTTTTTCCGGTTCACTGCGGGCCATCTTGAGGGCATGAGCCAGGGCGTGGGAGGACTCCAGCGCGGGTATGATGCCTTCGGATTTGGCCAGCTCCTGGAAGGCGTCCAGCGCCTCCTTGTCGGTCACCGAGGGGTACTCGGCGCGGCCGATGGCGGCCAGATGGGCGTGCTGCGGGCCGACGGAGGGGAAATCCAGCCCTGCCGAGACGGAGTAGGACTCCTGGATTTGGCCCTGAGTGTCCTGCATCAGGTAGGAGTGCATGCCAAAGAAGACCCCCTTGCTGCCGTGACCGAGCGGCGCACCGTGCTCGCCGCTCTCGATGCCGTGACCACCCGGCTCGACGCCGATAAGGCGTACCGATGGCTCATCGATAAAGTCGGCAAACATGCCGATGGCATTGGACCCGCCGCCGACGCAGGCGATCACCGCGTCGGGCAGTCGCTCTTCCTTCTCGAAGCACTGGGCCTTGGCCTCTTCGCCGATCATCTTCTGGAACTCACGCACGATGGTGGGGAAGGGGTGCGGGCCGGCGGCGGTGCCGAGCAGGTAGTGGGCCGACTCGTAGTTGGCGGCCCAGTCGCGCAGCGCCTCGTTGCAGGCATCTTTCAGGGTGCTGGAGCCGGAGTGCACCGGGATCACGGTGGCGCCCATCAGCTTCATGCGAAATACGTTCGGCTTCTGGCGCTCGCAATCCTTGGCGCCCATATAGACCCGGCACTTGAGGCCGAGCAGGGCGCAGGCCAGCGCGGTAGCGACGCCATGCTGACCGGCACCGGTCTCGGCGATGATCTCGCTCTTGCCCATCCGCTTGGCCAGCAGCGCCTGACCCAGCACCTGGTTGGTCTTGTGGGCGCCGCCGTGCAGCAGGTCTTCACGCTTCAGATAGAGGCGGGTCTTGGTGCCCTTGGTCAGGTTGCGAGTCAGGGTGAGCGGGGTCGGGCGACCGGCATACTCGGTCAGCAGGGTCTGAAACTCGGCGATAAAGGCCGGATCATCCTTGGCGTCGACGAAGGCCTTCTCCAGCTGGAGCAGGGCGGGGATGAGGATCTGGGGCACGTACATGCCGCCAAATTCACCAAAAAACGGGTTGAGCAGGGTCATGGTTTCTTCCTTATACCTTGAGTCGAAAACGAAACATCAATTACGAAACAGCTATTCAGTGGTCGCCTCACAGGGAGCGCTTACAGTTGGCGCAGGGCGGCAAAGGCGGCCGCCAGCTTGTGTGCATCCTTTTGGCCCGGGGCACTCTCCACCCCGGAGTTGAAATCAAGGCCGAGGCAGTCAACTTGCGCCGCCTGCAGGGCATTGTCGGGGTTGAGCCCCCCTGCCAGCATTACTTTGCTCTTGTCGAGATTGGCCAGCAGAGCCCAGTCGAACGCCTGACCTGTGCCACCGCTCTGGTTGCCCACTTTCGTATCCAGCAGCAGGCGATCCGCCGGGTAGTCGAGGGCGGGCAGCGGTTCGCCACTTGTAACTCCTACTGCTTTCCAGATCTGGCAGCCAGCTGGCAGCAGCGCGCGCAGTCCCTCGATATAGGCGGCATCCTCATCGCCATGGAGCTGCACCGCGGCGAGCCCCAGCGCCTCCACCGTCTTGACGAGGGTGGCGGGCTGGGCATTGCGAAATACCCCGACATAGGCGAGCGGCGCGCCCGCCATCACGGCGCGGGCGGCGGGAATGTCCACGTAGCGCGGGCTTTTGGCCACAAAGATAAGACCCCCGAATACCGCGCCCGCCTGATGGGCGGCGGCGGCATCCTCGGCGCGGGTCAGGCCGCACACCTTGTTCTGGCCCAGAGTGAGCTTGCGCACTGCCGCCTCCAGATCCGGCTCGGCCATCAGGGATGAGCCCACCAGAAAGCCCTTGGCGTGGTGGCGCAGATCCGCCACCTGGGCGCGGTGATTGATGCCGGACTCGCTGATCACTACCCGATCGCTCGGGATATCTTTAGCCAGCTGTTTGGTGCGGGCAAGATCGACGCTCAAATCGCGCAGATCCCGGTTGTTGATGCCGATCACCGGTGCCCCCAGGGCGATGGCGCGGGTCAGCTCCTCCTCGTTGCTCACCTCGGTGAGCACGCCCAGACCCAGCTCTTTGGCCACCGCGAACAGGGCGCGATAGCCCTCGTCGGTGAGCACCGAGAGCATCAGCAGGATGGCGTCCGCCTGATAGTGGCGGGCCAGATAGACCTGGTAGGGGTCAATCATGAAATCCTTGCAGAGCACCGGCTGGCTGACGCGGCTGCGCACCCGCGGCAAAAAGGCGAAATCCCCCTGAAAGAACTTCTCGTCGGTCAGCACCGAGATGGCGGTGGCGTATTTGCCATAGATGTCGGCGATGGCCTCCGGGCTGAAGTCATCGCGGATCAAGCCCTTGGACGGGGAGGCCTTCTTGCACTCCAGAATGAAGCGGGTGGAGCCTGCCTTGAGCGCCCCGACGAAATCCCGATCGCTTGGGGTCAGTGCACTCTGGAAGCTCTCCAGCGGCTGGGCCAGCTTGCGGGCGGCGACCCACTCCTGCTTGGCCGCCACGATCTTGCCGAGAATGGTCTGGCTGATGGAGGCCATGTTCAGAAAAGCATGGGGGGCAATAAGGTCTGACATCTCGTTATCCTTGCGAAGCTGGTTATTGCCGGTTGGGCGTTCTGAATGACTGCTGTGCGACATGGTGGCTGACATCATGCCTCCTGATGGCCTGTTTCCTGATGACTCAGGGTGGCGAGGCGAGCGGCGAGCTCCGCCGTCTTGCCGCTTGCCAGCACCGCCAGCACCTGGGCCGCCGCGCTCTTGAGATCCTTCGCCTTGCCTGCCATCAGCAGCAGCGGCGCCACGTTGGCGGCGATGGCGGCGTTGTGGGCCGGGGTACCACGCCCTTCCAGAATGGCGGCGGTGATGGCGCGGTTCTCTTCAGGCTCTCCGCCCTGAATGGCGCTGACCGGATAGGTCTCGAGACCAAAGTCAGCCGGGGTTAACAGAAATTCGCGGATCTCGCCGTCACGGATCTGGGCCACCTGGGTCGGGCCGTGGATGGCAATTTCATCCAGCCCGGCGCCGTGCACCACCATACCGGTTTTCAGCCCCAGTGCCAGCAGGGTTTCGGCGATGGGGCGCACCAGCTCGGGGGCATAGACCCCCATCAGCTGATAGGTGGGGCGAGCGGGGTTGATAAGCGGCCCCAGCACATTGAACAGGGTGCGGGTCTTGAGGGCCTGGCGCACCGGCATGGCGTGGCGCACGCCAGCGTGATACTGGGGGGCGAACAAAAAGCAGATGCCGAGCTCGTCCAGGCAGCGGCGCGCCTGCGCCGGGCTCATGTCGAGCTTGATGCCCATCTTGTCCAGCAGATCGCTCGAACCCGACTTGCTCGAGACCGAGCGGTTGCCGTGCTTGGCCACTTTCAGGCCGCAGGCGGCAGCGACCAGCGCCGAGGTGGTGGAGACGTTGATGGTGTTGAGGCCATCGCCACCGGTGCCGACGATGTCGCAAAATTCATAGTCCGGACGCGGGAAGTCGCGCGCTTCCGCCAAGAGGGCCTCGGCGGCGCCGGCGATCTCCTCCGGGGTCTCCCCCTTGATCTTGAGGGCGGTCAACAGACTGGCGAGCACGATGGGATCCACTTCGCCACGTACCACCTGGCCGAAGGCGTCGCGGGTACTTTCACGGCTCAGAGACTGACCCTGATAGAGGGTGTTGAGATGATGATGCATAGGGTCTTCCTTACCGCGCGCCGCGTGTCGAAAAAATGCTTTCTGGACGGGTGATATGGGCGAGCGCCTGAGTGAGCAGACGGGCCCCTTCCGAGGTCATGATGGATTCCGGGTGGAACTGGAAACCCAGCACCCGCTCATCCTGCTGCTCGATGGCCATGGGCATGCCCTGATAGTGGGCAATCACCGTCAGCTCTTCCGGTACATAGGTGGCGACCAGCGAGTGGTAGCGGGCCACCGGCAAGGGGCTTTGCAGCCCCGCGAAGGCGCCGTGGCCGTTGTGCTCAATCAGGGAACGCTTGCCGTGGACGATCTCGCCCGCCGCGCCGACGGTGCCGCCGTAGGCTTCGCACAGGGCCTGATGGCCGAGACAGATACCGAGGATGGGCACCTGACCGCGGGCCAGCTTGATCAAATCAATCAGGCAACCCGCTTCATGGGGAGCGCCCGGGCCCGGCGAGAGCACCAGCACCGCATCCCCTTCGCAGGCAGCGATCTCGCTCATGATGCGGCTCGCCGGCAGGCTGTTGCGGTAGATCCGCACCGGATAACCGAGGGAGCGGAACTGGTCGACGAGGTTGTAAGTAAATGAGTCGAAGTTGTCGAGCAGGAAGATATTAGTCATGGCTCACGTCCTTATGTTGCTCCTGCTGGGCGCTCAAGGCTTGCAGGGAGGTGCCATGGCTGGCTGCGATGGCGGCCAGCACGGCCGCCGCCTTGGCGCGGGTTTCGTCCGCTTCGGCTTGCGGCTTGGAGTCATAGACCACCCCGGCACCGGCCTGCACATGGGCCACGCCCTCTTTCACGAAAGCGGAGCGGATGACGATACAGGTATCCATCTCGCCGGCGCCGTTGATGTAGCCGACCGCGCCGCCGTAGCTGCCGCGGCGCTTGCCTTCCACCATGCGAATCAGCTCGCTGGCGCGGATTTTGGGGGCGCCGGTGAGAGTGCCCATGTTCATGCAGGCCTGATAGGCGTGCAGGGCGTCAAGGTCGGAGCGCAGGGTGCCGACCACCTTGGAGACCAGGTGCATCACGTGGCTGTAGCGATCCACTTTCAGCAGCTCCTTGACGTAGCGGGTGCCGGGCTCCGAGATGCGGGCGATGTCGTTGCGGCCCAGATCCACCAGCATCAGGTGTTCGGCCACCTCTTTTTCGTCCTGACGCAGTTCCAGCTCGATACGGCCGTCGAGATCCCGGTTGATGCTGCCATCCGGGTTGAAGCCGCGGCGGCGGGTACCGGCGATGGGGTACATCTCCACGTCGCGGCTGGTGGCGCAGAATTTCACCGCGCTCTCCGGCGAGGCGCCAAACAGGGTGAAGCCCTCGTCCTGCACGTAGAACATGTAGGGGCTGGGGTTGGTCTGCTTGAGGCGGCGATAGGCGGCGACGGGGCTGGGGCAGGGCAGGGAGAAGCAGCGTGACGGCACCACCTGGAAGATGTCGCCACGGCGAATGAAGCCCTTGAGCTTCTCCACCTCGGCGCAGAACTGCTTGTCGCTTTTGTCCACGCTCATGCCGCCGGCTAGGGCCGGTGTGGCCGGTGCCTGCGCGGGGGCTTGCTGGCAGGCGTGCTTGAACTGGGCGAGGCGCTCGCTCAGGCGGTGGTATCTGTCTTCCACCCGGCTCTCGTCGCTGTCACCGCCGAAGATGCAGGCGAGCAGCGCAGTGGAGCGCGCGATGTGGTCGATGGTGATCAGGGTCTCGGCCACGTAGAAGCAGTAGTCGGGGCAGTCGTTGCTTCCCTCTGGCACTTCGGGCAGATCTTCAAAGGAGGCGATGAGGTCGTAGGCGAAGCTGCCGGCCATGAAGAGTGCCTCTTTGCCGAGCTGGCAATCAAGCTCCCGCTGCAGGGTGCGCAGCACGTCCAGCACGCTGATCCCCTTGAGACGGCTGTCTTCGTCCTGCTCCCGATCAGAGGCCGGGAAGTCGAGCTGCAACTCGCCGGCCACCAGGCTCTGGGCAACGGCGGCGGGCAGGCGCTCGGCCAGCAGGCTCTGCAGCTGGGCGCCGTTGTCGTTGAGGCTGCGCACCCGCACGGTGCGGCCACGGCACTCGATGCGCAGGCAGGCGTCCACCAGCAGCAGGCTTTGTTTGCCCGCCTTGGAGTCGATCTCCACCGATTCCAGCAGCAGGTTGTTGGGGCGACCCTGGCAGAGCTCGCTGTAGAGTGCCAGCGGATCGGCCACATAGGGGGCGTTGAGGGTGAGGGTATCGAATTCACCCAGAGGAAGGCGATGGCTGGCTGTCATAGTGCGTTCCCTTGCGTGTGATGTTGTTTACCGATGTTCATGACGTTGAATTCCTTGAAAATTTAATGGGTCTGGGGTGGCTGGTTCAGAGGCGCCATCGCCAGGTCAGCTTGCTTGTCTGAATTCTCGGTTTCATCACAGGTCCATTTGCCGGATAATAAAAAAGCCCGCTGGGGTCAGCGGGCTTTTTCTTTGGGTTCTTTATTTGCTGTCAGATTTACAGGTACAGCAACGACCACACGCCCGCATGTCAGGGAGTGTGCCACCACCAGATGGTCAGGATGGAAGTCGTTTGCATGATAAAGTCCTGTAAAAAGATGTTTGCAATGAAGTGCCTACAGAAAACGATAAAGCCGCGGCCAAGTCAAGTCGCTTTTTAGCCTTCTTTCACCGAATGTGTACCCATGGTGACCTGACCACGAGAGCGGAATAATCTGATGAGATTCGATCTACACTGCCATACCACGGCCTCGGATGGGGTGCTGAGCCCCGCCGAACTGGTGCGCCGCGCCGCCGAAAAACAGGTCGAGTTGTTAGCGGTTACTGACCACGATACCCTTGCCGGGCTTGATGAGGTTCGCCGCACCATCGAGAATGAGCAACTGCCGCTGCGGCTGGTGAGCGGGGTCGAGATCTCCACCGGCTGGGAGCATCACGAGATCCATATCGTGGCGCTGGGGGTGGATGAAAAAAATGTGGCGCTCACCGATTTTCTGGTCGGCCAACAGGCTCGCCGCGAAGCACGCGCCCAGGAAATAGGGCGTCGTCTGGAGAAGTGTCTCATTCCCGGCACCTATGAAGAGGCCAAGCAGCTGGCCGGTGATGCGGCCGTGACCCGGGCCCACTTTGCCCGGGTGCTGGTGGCGCGCGGGGTGGCCGACAACATGCAGAAGATATTCAAGAAGTACCTGAGCCGGGGCAACAAGGGCTATGTGCCGGCCGAGTGGCCCGAGATGGGCGAGGCGATCGACGCCATTCACGGCGCCGGTGGCCTGGCTGTGCTGGCCCACCCGAGCCGCTACGATCTCACCGCCAAGTGGATCAAGCGGCTGCTGGTGGCCTTCAAGGCGGCCGGAGGGGATGCCATGGAGGTCTCGCTGCCCCAGCAGAGCCCGCAGGAGCGGGCGAATCTCGGCCAGTGGGCCAAAGAGCACGACCTCTACATCTCGGTAGGATCGGATTTTCACTTCCCCTCCAACTGGACCGAGCTGGGCCGCCACCTCTGGTTGCCCAAGGAGGGGATGCCGGTATGGTTGGCGTATCCCGGCCACTTTGGGCTTACCACCGAGCAACACGCAGAGTTGCTGGCGAGCCGGTAACAGCATTTGCGAAATAGGGAACACACCGGACAAGAGGGTATGGCCATATTTATGGCTGGCGTATCCCGGTCACTTCGGGCTTACCACTGAGCAACATGCAGAGTTGCTGGCGAGTCGGTAACCGCCCCGGTATTGCAGGCGCCAACGGGTGCCAAACAGAGTAAGGTAGTGTCGTGAAGCCCGGCTTCGCGGCCATCAAGCGGGCAGAGATTGCTGCCCCCATTGCGAGAACGAGTCATGAGTCAGCACTTTTACGTACACCCGGAAAACCCCCAGGCCCGTCTGATCAGCCAGGCGGTGCAGATCATCCAGAATGGCGGCGTCATCGTCTATCCCACCGATTCGGGTTATGCGCTGGGTTGCCAGATGGGTGACAAGGGCGCGCTGGAGCGCATCTGCCGCATCCGCCGCATCGATCCCAACCACGACTTCACCCTGGTGTGCCGCGATCTCTCCGAGATCTCCACCTACGCCAAGGTGGACAACAGTGCGTTTCGCCTGATCAAGAACAACACCCCTGGCCCTTACACCTTCATCTTCAAGGCCACCAAAGAGGTGCCGCGCCGCCTGATGAACGAGAAGAAGAAGAGCATCGGCATCCGGGTACCGGACAACAAGATTGCCCAGGCGCTGCTGGAGGCCCTCGGTGAGCCGCTGCTCTCCACCACCCTGATCCTGCCGGAATCTGACATGGCGGAGTTTGACCCGGAGGAGATCTTCGACAAGCTGGGCAAACAGCTGGATCTGGTGGTCAACGGCGGTTATCTGGGCGAGCAGCCCACTACCGTGGTGGACTTCTCCGACGACGAACCCGTGCTGCGCCGACGCGGTGCCGGGGATCCGACCCCGTTTGAGTGATACGGTCGAACCGGTCGCCATGACGGCCGCCCAACCGCCCGCCGAGGCTGGCGAGGGGGCACCGTCGGCGCTCTCTCCCATCGCCCGGGTGCTGGGGCAGCCCTACCATGAGCTGCCCCAGGACTTGTTTATCCCACCCGATGCGCTGGAGGTGTTTCTCGATACCTTCGAGGGGCCGCTCGATCTCTTGCTCTACCTCATCCGGCGTCAGCAGCTCGACATCCTCAACCTGCCGATCCTGCAGATCACCGCCCAGTACATGGAGTACGTGGAGCTGATGCAGGGGCTCAATCTGGAGCTGGCGGCCGAGTACCTGCTGATGGCGGCCTGGCTGGCGGAGATCAAATCCCGCATGCTGCTGCCCAAGGCGCCGGAGCTGGAGGACGAAGAGGAGGGGGAAGACCCCCGTGTCACCCTCATCCGCCGGCTGCAGGAGTACGAGCGCTTCAAGGTGGGGGCGGAGCGGGTCAACGAGTTGCCGCGGCTGGAGCGGGAGATCTTTGTCGCCAGCGCCATGGCGCCGGATTTTGGTGATCTCAAACCACTGGCGCCCGATGTTTCGCTGGTTGAGCTCGCCCTTTACATGCAAAGTGTGGTAAAACGCGCGACTCATTTTGAACATCACCAGATCCGCCGCGAGCAGATCCCGACCCGGGTGCGCATGGCGGAGATCCTCGCCATGCTCTCGCTAGGCCAGACCCTGCGCCTGGAACAGGTGCTGCGCGCCGAAGAGGGGCGCATGGGGGTACTGGTGACGTTTCTGGCGCTGCTGGAGCTGTGCAAGGAACAACTGATCTGGATCCTGCAGGCGGAACCCCTGGGGCCCATTCACTTTGCCTTGGCCAGCCAGCATGAGGAGAGCGAGCGTGGCGCTGCCCACTGAACGGCTGCGGCCGATAATGCGAGGAGCGAACCATGGCGCTGCCGGCTGAACGACTCAAGACGCTGATCGAAGCGGCGCTGTTCGTTGCCGGGCGCCCGCTCAACGTCAGCGAGCTCAAGAGCAGCGTGCTGGCGGACTACCCGGTCACCAGCCGCTACGTGCAGCTGTTGCTGGCGGAGCTCAAACAGGATTACAGCGAGCGGGGAGTGGAGCTCAAGGAGGTCGCCTCCGGCTGGCGCTTTCAGGCCCGCCAGGAGTACGCGGAGGAGCTCTCGAGGCTCTGGAGCGAGCGGGCCCCGCGCTATTCGCGCGCCGTGATGGAGACGCTGACGTTGATCGCCTATCGTCAGCCCATCACCCGGGCCGAGATCGAAGCCATCCGCGGGGTGGCGGTCTCGAGCCAGATAGTGAATACCCTGAAAGAACGTGGCTGGGTGCGCAGCATAGGTCACAAGGAGGTAGTGGGTCGCCCGGAGCTGCTCGCCACCACCCGAGAATTTCTGGATTATTTTAATCTGCAGAGTCTGGAGCAGCTCCCCGAGCTTGATCCCGAACTGCAACCCTCGTTGTCCACTCTGACGTTGGCAGAGACGGGCAGCGATCAACAATCAGGTAACCCCGATGAGTGAAAAACTGCAAAAAGTGTTGGCCCGCGCGGGTCACGGCTCCCGTCGTGAGATGGAGGCCCTGATCACCGCAGGTCGGGTCAGCGTGGATGGCAAGGTCGCCACGCTGGGGGATCGCGTCGAAGTGAACGCCGTGATCCGGGTGGATGGTCACCAGGTCAAGACCCGCGCCGCAGAGGAAGTGATCTGCCGCGTGCTGGCTTACCACAAGCCGGAAGGGGAGATGTGTACCCGTCACGATCCGGAAGGTCGTCCCACCGTGTTTGATCGTCTGCCCAAGATGGAAGGGGCCCGCTGGATCGCGGTCGGCCGCCTCGACGTCAACACCTCCGGTCTCTTGCTGTTCACCACCGATGGCGAGCTGGCCAACCGGCTGATGCACCCGAGCCACGAAGTGGAGCGGGAATACGCGGTGCGCGTGTTTGGCGAGATCACAGAAGCCATGCTGCAGCGCCTGCGCAAGGGCGTGCAGCTGGAAGATGGCATGGCCAAGTTCAACAAGATCAAGCCGGCCGGCGGTGAAGGTCTGAACCAGTGGTTCAACGTTACCCTGACCGAGGGTCGCAACCGTGAAGTGCGCCGCCTGTGGGAGTCCCAGGAAGTGCAGGTGAGCCGCCTGATGCGTATTCGCTACGGCGACGTCAAGCTGGATCGCGGCATTCCGCGCGGCGGCTGGCAGGAGCTGAAACTGCCCGAGGTGAACTACCTGCGCGGCCTGGTCAACCTGCCGCCGGAGACCGAGTCCAAGGTCGATCTGCAGCAGGATGGCAAGGCCAGCCGCCACAAGCAGGCCGCCCAGATCCGTCGCGCCGTCAAGCGTCACAAGGAGATGCAGGGCAAGGAGCCGCGCGCCCGCGCCACTACCGCCCGTCGCAAGCCGCAAGCCTCGACCCGCAACTCCGGCACCGGCAGCAAGTAAGCGCCGCGTCGCACTGTAAAAGGCCCGCCTCTTCGGCGGGCCTTTTCGTTGGCGCCTGCTGCGTCCGTTATTGTTCAATGTGCAAGATTGCTGAATTAATGGGGTCAGGCAGGCGGCTGGAGGGGGCCGGGGTGGTTGCCCGGCGGGGGCGGGCTTGTTAGCCTTCCGGCACTGACACAGGAGATAATAATGAGCAAGGTACTTGATGAGCTGCTGGCGTTGCTGGCGCTCGAAAAAATCGAGGAGGGCCTGTTTCGGGGCCAGAGCCAGGATCTCGGTCTGCGGGCCGTGTTTGGCGGACAGGTAATGGGGCAGGCCTTGTCAGCCGCCAAGCAGACGGTGGCCAGCGATCGCCAGGTGCACAGCTTCCACTCCTACTTCCTGCGCCCCGGCGATGCCAACCGTCCCATCGTCTACGACGTGGAGAACATCCGCGACGGTCAGACCGTCTCCACCCGCCGGGTCAAGGCCATTCAGGGCGGCAAGCCCATCTTCTATCTCAACGCCTCCTTCCAGGTCGAGGCCGAGGGGTTTGAACACCAGATCGCCATGCCGGCGGGGATCACTCCCCCCGAGCAGCTCAAGAGCGAACTGGAGCTGGTGCGCCCCTACGAGCAGCAGATCCCGCCCGCCCTGCGCGACAAGATCATGTGCGAGAAGCCCATCGAAATTCGCCCGGTGACCCTGGTCGACCCGATCCGCCCCGACGTGCATGAGCCGCTGCGCCACGTCTGGTTCAAGGCCAATGGCCAGATGCCGGACGATCAACGGGTGCACAAATACCTGCTGGCCTACGCCTCCGACTTCCACTTCCTGTTCACCGCCCTGCAGCCCCACGGGGTGTCGTACTGGGAGCCGGACATGCAGGTGGCCACCATAGACCACTCCATGTGGTTCCACCGGGACTTCCGGCTGGACGACTGGTTGCTCTACGTGGTGGACAGCCCGAGCGCCAGCGCCGGTCGTGGCCTGGTGCGCGGCCAGTTCTTCACCCGCGACGGGGTGCTGGTGGCCAGCACGGCGCAGGAGGGGGTGATCCGCCGCCGGGGCAGTAACCCATGAGCAGGCAACATGGCCGAAGAGGAACGCCATGATAGTGTCTGACCTGCGCAGTTTTGCGCAGGTCAGACTTTGGGGCTTTACCCCGACTACCCAAACGGCAGAGGAGAAACATCATGATCATACCCATCCTGCGCAGCTTCGATGAAGGCAAGTTGCGCGCTTTCTACCTCGATTACCTGGGATTTCTCATCGACTGGGAACACAGGTTTGGCCCGGGTATGCCGCTCTACCTGCAGGTCTCACGGGGAGACTGGATCATCCACCTCTCCGAGCATCACGGGGATGCCTGCCCGGGGGCGGCCCTGCGGCTCTCGACCGACAAGCTCGATGCATTGCTGGCCGAGTGGCGGGCGAAGGGTTATGCCTATGCGAACCCCGCCATTGAGACCATGCCCTGGGGCTGCCGCGAGCTACAGGTCCGGGATCCCTTCGGTAACCGGCTGGTGTTTACCGAGCCGCTGCCGCCGGAAGAAAACGCCTAATAAAAAGACGGGAGCCGATGGCTCCCGTCTTTTTATCTGCTTGCACTATCAGGCCGCGTCTTGCTCGGCGCTGAGGGCTGGTTCGCCGCTCTGGGCGAAACGGTCGGCCCACAGGGCGATGACGCCGTCGCCGGTGACGTTGCAGGCGGTACCGAAGCTGTCCTGGGCCAGGTAGAGGGCGATCATCAGGGCGATGGAGGCCTCACCGAACCCCAGCATGGAGGTGAGCAGACCCAGCGCGGACATGACGCCACCACCCGGGGCACCCGGGGCGGCAATCATGATGACGCCCAGCATCATGATGAAGGGCAGCATGGTGCCGATGCCCGGAATGGCCAGATGCTCGGAGAGGAACATCACGGCGGTGGCACAGGTCACCAGGGTGATGGTGGAGCCACACAGGTGAATGGTGGCGCACAGCGGCACGGTGAAGTTGGCGATGCCGGCGCTCACGCCGTTGTTCTTGCTGGCCTGCAGGGCGACCGGGATGGTGGCGGCGCTGGACATGGTGCCAAGGGCGGTGAAGTAGGCCGGCAGCATGTTCTTGATGAGCTGGGCCGGGGAGCGGCCCAAGGCCAGACCGGTGCCAACGAACAGCACGGAGAGCCAGAGCCAGTGCATGATGATGGCCATCACCAGCACCACGCCAAAGGTCTTCAGGGTGGCAAACACGGTGCCTTCCACCGTCATCTCGACGAAGACGCCGGCGATGTAGAACGGCAGCAGCGGGATGATCACCTTGGCCAGCAGGCGGTCGATAATGTCGCGGCCCTGATCGGCGACCCGGCGCAGATCGGTGGCCTGGGTGGCGCTGATGCCGATGCCGAACACGAAGGCGGCGGCCAGTGCCGACATCACCCCGAACAGCGGCGGGATCTCCAGATTGATGTAGGAGGTGAGCTTGATGGCGCTCTCGGCGGTGGACTCGGCGGCGCTGGTCAGACGCGGGATCAGGTTGCTGGCCACGGTAAAGGCGAACAGGCCGGCCAGTATGGTGGAGCAGTAGGAGAGGGCGACCGTCTTGCCCAGCAGCTTGCCGGAGTTCTTCGGCAGGCTGGCGATGCCGCTCATGATGAAGAAGAGAATGATGAGCGGAATGGTGAAGGTGATCAGCTGACCTATGACTGTCTTGGCCGTAAACAGCACGCGTGCGACCCATTCAGGGGCGTAGAGACCGAGCAAGAGACCGGCGAGGATGCCGGCAACCAGTTTGAGGACAAGTTTCATAAGTAAATCCAGGTGTTAGTGTCTGATTTGTTATTTAATTTTGATTTTAATGCCGCTTTTTAACACAAAATCCGCATCATGTCTGTCGTAGGTGCGTTAATGTCGAGTTAAATATTGTTAAATGTGATCATGGTGGTGATAGCCACTGGCCAGGTTATCGCGGAGTGTAGCGGGTGATTAATTTGGTGCGGCCCTTCAGCTGCGAAGCAGCAGGGCGTGCAACCAGCGGCCATCCGTCTGCTCGCTCTCCCAGCACTGCTGCAGTTGCAGCGGCAGCGGGGCGATGAGCCGGCGCAGGCTCTCCTCATCGAGTCGGGAGAGGCGATCTTCGGCTAAGGGAGAGGCGGCTTCAGGCGTGCCGTCGCTGAAGGCCGGCTGGCCACTGGGGTGGGGAAAGGCGCAGTAGAGCGGCCCGGCAGGCTTGAGCAGGCCAGCCAGGTGCGCCAGCGCCTCGCTGAGCTCGCTGGCCGCGAGCAGCGGCAATGCCCCGCGCGCCCAGATGCCGTCATAGGGCACCACGCTGCGCAGCTGATCGATGCGGCAGACACGCACCGGCTGACCGCTGCGCCGCGAGGCTACCCTGGCCTGCGCCAGGCGGGCATCGAAGGCCGTCACCACCAGCCCCTGCTGGCGAAAGAAGCAGAGATCGTCGCCTTCGCCGCAGCCCGCCTCCAGCAGATGGGCACCACAATGGAGCAAGGCCAGAAACTGCTGACGCGCGACTGACAGTGGGTCGACTGAGGGGGTGGCAAGGGGCATCGGCGGGCAATGGGGAGACGAACGGGACATGGCGGGCACTTTTTCGGGGACGCTACTCAGTTTTGGGGGCGTGACTATAGCAAATTTGAGCCAATTTGGCGCCGGGGCGCCAAAGGAAGGGGAGGATACTGGAGAGTATTTGCGCCGGCCAATGGACCCGTGCTGAGCGGCTGTGAGTCAGGTGCGGCGGGTGGCCGGGCCGCCGGACTGGGCGATCAGGGCGAACAGGTTGTCCAGCACAAAGTCGGCCTCCTGGCGCAAGTCGATGCGATCCGGGAAGTGCAGCCAGTTGATGATGTAGCCATCCAGGGTGCAGTGCAGCAGGGTGGCTGCCCGCTGCAGATCCAGCTCCCGCGGCAGCTGGCCGAGGCGCACCGCATTGCCCAGGGTGATCTCCAGATCCCGGAAGAAGTTGTTGGACTGGCTGCGCATGTGCTCGCGCAGTGAGATGGCCTCTCCCTCCAGCGACTCCAGGTTGAACAGTATGGTGAACATCTGCTGATGGGCGGGTTCGGTGCTTATCTTGATGATCACCCCCTTGAGGAAGCTACGCAGCTTGCCGAGGGGGTCGGGCTCCTGCTCGGAGACGCAGGCATCGAGCTGGTGGGAGAGGGGCTGGCAGAGCTCCTCCCAGAGGGAGACGAACAGCTCTTCCTTGTTCTTGAAATGCCAGTAAATGGCGCCCCGGGTCAGCTCGGCGGCCCTGGCGATATCGGTCAGGCTGGTCTTGGCCAGGCCTTGTGAGCAGAACAGACCCAGGGCCGTACTCATGATGTGGCAGCGGGTCTGCTGCGCCTCTTCTTTGGTTCTTCTGGCCATCTCTCTGCGCACCTTGTAAAAGTAAAAAAAGTCACTTACATACATTTATGAATGTATGTATATTGCCTCATCTTTCCAATTTTACCAACCGGGTCCTATAAACCCTGTGGTTTTTCATTGATAGACAGAGGCTCAGGTTTTTCATGCATAAACATATTCTCGCACGTTCAGTCGGCCTTGCGCTGCTGGCGAGCGGTCTGCTGACCGCTTGCGGCGAACAGGGCCCCGCCCAGCAAGGACCCGGTGCGATGCCGCCGGCCGCGGTGGATGTCGTCACCCTGCACACGGCGCCGTTGCAGCTCACCACCGAGCTGACCGGCCGCAGCGCCCCGCTGCGGGTCGCCGAGGTGCGCCCCCAGGTGAGCGGCATCATTCTCAAGCGCCTCTTTACCGAGGGCAGCGACGTCAAGGCCGGTCAGCTGCTCTATCAGATCGACCCCGCCGTCTATCAGGCTGCGGTGGCCAGTGCCAAGGCCAACCTGGCCAAGGCGCAGGCCAACGAGCAGAGCGCCCGCCTCAAGGCCAAGCGCTATGCCGAGCTGGTGAAGGTGAAGGCCATCAGCAGCCAGGAGTTTGACGACGCCGATGCAGCCTGGAAGCAGCAGCTGGCCGAAATCGGTGCCGCCAAGGCGGCGCTGCAGAGCGCCAACATCAACCTGGCCTACACCCGCATCACGGCCCCCATCAGCGGTCGCATCGGCAAGTCTGCGGTGACCGAGGGGGCACTAGTGACGGCCCAGCAGGCCGACAGCCTCACCTCCATCCAGCAGCTCGATCCCATGTATGTGGACGTGCGCCAGTCCACCGCCGATCTGCTGCGCCTCAAGCGCCAGGTGGCGGCCGGCAAGCTGACCCAGGACGAGCAGAAAGGCGCCCGGGTGAGCTTCCAGCTGGAAGATGGCTCCACCTATGGGGAAGAGGGCTCGCTGCAGTTCTCCGACGTGACCGTGGATGAGACCACCGGCATGGTGACCCTGCGGGTGATCGTCCCCAACCCTCATCAGCTGCTGCTGCCCGGCATGTTCATGCGTGCCACCCTGCAGGAGGGCGAGCGCGCCGAAGGGCTGTTGGTGCCGCAGACCGCGGTGACCCGTACCCCGAAAGGCGGCGCTACCGTGATGGTGGTGACGGCGGACAACAAGGTGGAGCTGCGTGAAGTGCAGCTGGGCCGCATCGTCGGCAGTGACTGGGTGGTGGAATCCGGTCTCAAGGCCGGCGAGCGGGTGATCGTCGCCGGCCTGCAAAAAGTAAAACCCGGGGTTGTCGTGGCGCCGGCTGAACAGGGCGCCGCTGCGCCGTCTGCCCAGGCGCCGGCCAATGCCCCGGCCAACAAGTAGGATGGAGTAGTCGCCTCATGGCACGATTTTTCATAGACAGACCCATTTTCGCCTGGGTGATCGCCCTGGTGATCATGCTGGCGGGCAGCCTGGCCATCATAGGCCTGCCGGTTGCCCAGTATCCGAGCATTGCGCCGCCGGCGGTGGGCATCTCCGCCAGCTACCCGGGGGCCTCCGCCAAGACGGTGGAAGACTCGGTGACCCAGATCATCGAGCAGAACATGACCGGGCTGGATCACCTGCTCTACATGTCCTCCCAGTCGGACTCCTCCGGCCGGGTATCGGTCACCCTCACCTTCCAGCCGGGGACCGACCCCGACATCGCCCAGGTGCAGGTGCAGAACAAGCTGCAGCAAGCCATGTCGCTGTTGCCGCAAGAGGTACAGCAGCAGGGGATCCGGGTCCAGAAGACCTCCAGCAGCTTCCTGATGGTGGCCGCCTTCATCTCCAAAGATGGCGCCATGACCAACGATGACCTGGCCGACTACGTGGTGGCCAACATCAAGGAGCCGCTCAGTCGTCTGGACGGGGTAGGGGACATCACCCTGTTCGGCAGCCAGTACTCCATGCGGGTCTGGCTCGATCCCAACAAGCTCAACCGGGTGCAGATGACCCCGGGTGACGTGCAGGCGGCCATCAAGGCGCAGAATACCCAGGTGGCCTTCGGCAAGCTGGGGGGCACCCCGGCGGTGACCGATCAGCAGTTCACCGCCACCATCATGGGGCAGACCCGGCTCTCCACCGTGGAGGAGTTCAACGACATCCTGCTGCGGGTGAACCAGGACGGCTCCAAGGTGCGGCTCAAAGACGTGGCCAGAGTCGAGCTGGCTGGCGAAAGCTACGATGCCGAGGCGCTCTACAACGGTCAGTCCACCGCGGCGGTGGCCATCAAGCTGGCAACCGGTGCCAACGCGCTGGATACCGCCGAGAAGGTCCGTGGCAAGCTGAATGAGCTCTCCACCTACTTCCCGGCCAACATGGAGATCGTCTACCCGTACGACACCACGCCGTTCGTGAAGATCTCCATCGAGGAGGTGGTACAGACCCTGGTGGAGGCGATCTTCCTGGTGTTCTGCGTGATGTATCTGTTCCTGCAGAACTTCCGCGCCACCCTGATCCCGACCATTGCGGTGCCCGTGGTGCTGCTGGGGACCTTCGGCGTCATGTCGGCGTTCGGTTTCTCCATCAACACTCTGACCATGTTCGGTCTGGTGCTGGCCATCGGCCTCCTGGTGGATGACGCCATCGTGGTGGTGGAGAACGTGGAGCGCCTGATGAGCGAGGAGGATCTCTCTCCGCTCGAGGCGACCCGCAAGTCCATGACCCAGATCACCGGCGCCCTGGTGGGGATCGCCCTGGTGCTCTCGGCGGTGTTCGTGCCGATGGCCTTCTTCGGCGGCTCGACCGGTGCCATCTATCGCCAGTTCTCGCTCACCATCGTCTCGGCCATGGTGCTGTCGGTGCTGGTGGCACTGATCCTGACCCCGGCCCTGTGCGCCACCCTGCTCAAGCCCATCAAGCATGGCGAGTTCGGTGCCAAGCGCGGCTTCTTCGGCTGGTTCAACCGGGCCTTCGACGCCAGCGCCAACCGCTACCAGAGCGGGGTGCGCAAGGTGGTCAAGCAAGGGGTGCGCTACGGCATCATCTATGCCGCCATGCTGGCGGTACTGGCCATCCTGTTCATGCGCATGCCCACCTCCTTCCTGCCGGAAGAGGATCAGGGGGTCATCATGTCCATGGTGCAACTGCCGGTCGGGGCGACCAAGCAGCGCACCGAGGTGGTGCTGGCCGACATGCGCGACTACTTCATGAAAAACGAGAAGGATAACGTCGACTCCGTGCTGACGGTGGCGGGCTTCAGCTTCGCCGGTAGCGGTCAGAACAGCGGCATGGCGTTCATCAAGCTGAAAGACTGGAAGGAGCGCAACACGCCGGATCGCAGCGCCAATGCCATCATCGGCCGCGCCATGGGCTACCTGTTCAGCATCAAGGAAGCCCAGGTGTTCGCCTTCAACCTGCCTCCGATCCCGGAGCTCGGGACGGCGACCGGCTTTGACTTCTTCCTGCAGGATCGGGCCGGCGTGGGCCACGACAAGCTGATGGCGGCGCGCAACCAGCTGCTCGGCATGGCGGCGCAGGATCCGAACCTGGTGCGGGTGCGCCCGAACGGGATGGAAGACACTCCCCAGCTCGACATCAAGATCGACTACGAGAAGGCGCTGGCGCAGGGGCTCTCCATCAGCGACATCAACAGCACGCTCTCCAGTGCCTGGGGTTCTGCCTATGTGAACGACTTTGTCGACAGAGGCCGGGTCAAGAAGGTCTACCTGCAGGCGGATGCCCCCTTCCGGATGAACCCGGAAGATCTCAAGCTCTGGTACGTGCGCAACAGCGCGGGCCAGATGGTGCCCTTCTCCGCCTTTGCCAGCACCGACTGGAGCTTCGGCTCGCCACGGCTGGAGCGTTACAACGGCGTACCGGCGATGGAGATCGTCGGGGAAGCGGCGCCGGGCAAGAGTACCGGTGACGCCATGGCCGCCATCGAGCAGATGGTGAAGCAGCTGCCGGAAGGCATCGGCATCGAGTGGACCGGTCTCTCCTACCAGGAGCGGCAGGCGGGCTCTCAGGCGCCGGCCCTGTACGCCATCTCGCTGCTGGTGGTGTTCCTCTGTCTGGCCGCCCTCTACGAGAGCTGGAGCATTCCGTTCTCGGTGATGCTGGTGGTGCCGCTCGGGGTGCTGGGGGCTATTGTGGCCGCCACCCTGCGCGGGCTGGAGAACGACGTCTACTTCCAGGTGGGCCTGCTCACCACCATCGGTTTGTCGGCCAAGAACGCGATCCTCATCGTCGAGTTCGCCAAGGAGCTCTATGACAGGGGCATGGGGCTGAGCGAAGCCGTGGTGGAGGCGGCGCGCCTGCGTCTGCGTCCGATCCTGATGACCTCGCTCGCCTTCATCCTCGGCGTATTGCCGCTGGTGATCAGTACCGGGGCCGGCGCCAGCAGCCGCAACGCCATCGGTACCGGCGTGATGGGGGGGATGATCAGTGCCACCGTGCTGGCCATCTTCTTCGTGCCGCTGTTCTTCGTGCTGGTGATGCGCTATTTCACCAAGCACAGCACCAAGCAGGCGCGTCTGGCCCATGCCGAGGAGATCAAACATGACTAAGACCCTGATCGCCCTGAGCGTGACGCTGCTGCTGGGGGGCTGTTCCATGGCCCCCGATTACCAACGCCCAATGCTGCCGCAAGGTGCCGCCTGGCAGAGCAATCAGGTGGAAGGGGAGGCGGCTGTCTCCCCCTGGCGCCAGCAGTTTCTCGATCCCGCTCTGCAGCAGCTGATCGGCACGGCTCTTGAGAACAACCGGGATCTGCGCATCGCGGCCCTCAACGTGGAGGCCTACGAGGCCAGATACCGGATCCAGCGGGCGGCCCAACTGCCGACCCTGGCGGCCAATGGCTCGGGTACCCGTCAGCAGGGATCGGACGATCTCAGCAGCACGGGGCAGGGCTCCATCAGCAGCCAGTACGGTGCCAACATCGGCATTACCTCCTACGAGCTGGATCTGTTCGGCCGGATCCAGAGCCTCAAAGATCAGGCGCTGGAAAACTATCTGGCGCAGGTGGAGACCCAGCGCAGCACCCAGATCGCGTTGATCGCCTCGGTGGCCAACGCCTATCTCACTCTGCTGGCGGATCAGGAGTTGCTCGCGTTGAGCGAGGCGACCCTGGCCACCGAGCAGGAGAGCTATGGTCTAACCGAGCACAAGTACCGGCTGGGGGCCGCCTCCGAAATGGAGCTGGCCCAGGGCCGTACCGCGCTGGAGAGTGCCAAGGTGAGCCTGGCCCAGTATCAACGGCAGGTGAAGCAGGATCGCAACGGCCTTGCGCTGCTGCTCGGGACGGGCGTCCCCGCGCTGATGACCCAGCCGGCAACCCTGGCCGAGGTGCGGCTGGCGGCCATCCCGGTAGGTGCCCCATCCAGCCTGCTGCAACAGCGCCCGGACATCCTGGCGGCCGAGCACAGCTTGAAGGCGGCCAATGCCAATATCGGCGCCGCCCGTGCGGCCTTCTTCCCGACCATCTCGCTGACCGCGACGGCGGGCACCGCCAGCAACCAGTTGAGCGGACTGTTTGATGGCGGCACCGGTACCTGGACCTTCATGCCGCAGATCAACCTGCCGATTTTTGACGGTGGCAAGCGCATCGCGGATCTGGATGTGGCCGAGGTAAGCACCAGGCAGGCGGTGGCGAGCTACGAGAAGAGCATCCAGACCGCGTTCAAGGAAGTGGCGGATACGCTCGGCGCCCAGGCTGACTATCAGCAGCAGCTGCAGGCGCAGCAGGCACTGGTGGAGGCAAACCAGACCTACTTCAAGCTGGCGGAGGTGCGCTACGAGAAGGGGGTGGACAGTTATCTCACCCGGCTTGATGCCCAGCGTTCGCTGTTCAGTGCCAAGCAGGGGCTGATCAGTACCCGTCTGGCGCAGCTCAGCAACCAGGTCGCGCTCTACAAAGCCGTCGGCGGCGGCTGGCAAGCCACCGATACCGAGGGTGACAAGGGCGAGCGCCAGCAGTAGGCACACTCATACCTTCCATCAGCAGGCCAATACGGGGCGAACCATCGGGTTCGCCCCGTTTCTTTTGAGCAAAAACATATACATATGAAGCCCAAATGACATAATACGTCGTGCAGACAGTCTATCGGCAGGCTGCAGAGATGGGTGAAAAGACCTGAATTCTGAGCATTCAGTGAATGGCAATTGTAAGAAAGTGTTACTCATCTTCTTCAAGGATTGGAGCAAAATGGTGTTCTTGTGAGCTAGCTCCACTCCGATACGCAATTTATCACTATTTTTACTTGGGATATTAGCAGTGGAAAATGATGATGAGGTGTCGATAGGGGCTTTTTGAATGATGACCGAACATTTCCGGCCACCAATAGAGTGTTGAGCAACAGCAAAATGGGTTGTAGATGACTTGTTTTGAGCAAGGTTGTTTTGGCTATTCAAGGCGCTGGGAAAGGCGCTAGAATCCAGACTTTGTCCTTGGGGCATAGCAATTTATATGGCTTCAGCTTGTGCAACGGCCAGGTTGAAGGCCAAACAGACAGCAATCTTGTCATCAGGGACGATGGCAGAACAATCCCAAGCTGGAGGGCATTATGACCAACAGCACATACATTCTGGTTAAAAGCAGCAAACTGGGGGCTGTAACTCAGGGGCGGTAGCTATCGCTTTTGATTTGCACAGCATCAGACATTCTCTGCAAAGACGAGGGTAATCGTCGATTCAGTGCGTCTAAAAACTAAGTTTTCTATTAATTTTCAAGA
This sequence comes from Aeromonas sp. QDB20, assembly GCF_027707805.1. Classification (NCBI taxonomy): domain Bacteria; kingdom Pseudomonadati; phylum Pseudomonadota; class Gammaproteobacteria; order Aeromonadales; family Aeromonadaceae; genus Aeromonas; species Aeromonas sp. QDB20. Next base: position 138,402 of record NZ_JAPCJC010000009.1, read on the forward strand.
GCATAACTATGAAAATTCTTGTCACTGGTGGTGCTGGTTTTATCGGTTCGGCGGTTGTTCGTCATATCATCCGAGATACCAATGACTCAGTTATCAACCTCGACAAACTCACCTATGCGGGCAACCTGGAATCCTTGGCCTGTGTCGCCAGCAGTGAACGTTATGCCTTTGAACTGGTGGATATCTGCAACCGCGCCGAGCTGGATCGGGTGTTTGCTCAGTATCAGCCGGATGCCGTAATGCACCTGGCTGCCGAGAGCCATGTTGATCGTTCCATCACCGGCCCCGCCGACTTCATCGAGACCAATATCGTCGGCACCTACATGCTGCTGGAAGCGGCTCGCGCCTACTGGAACGGCCTGGATGAGGTACGCAAGGCGGCCTTCCGTTTCCACCATATCTCCACCGACGAGGTGTATGGCGACCTGCCCCATCCGGATGAAGTGGTCCCCGGTGTGGCACTGCCGCTCTTCACCGAAACCACCCCCTATGCCCCCAGCAGCCCCTACTCTGCTTCCAAGGCTTCCAGTGACCATCTGGTGCGCGCCTGGCGCCGTACTTACGGTCTGCCGACCGTCGTCACCAACTGCTCCAACAACTACGGTCCGTACCACTTCCCCGAGAAGCTGATCCCGCTGGTGATCCTCAACGCGCTGGATGGCAAACCGCTGCCGGTGTACGGCAAGGGTGACCAGATCCGTGACTGGCTCTATGTGGAAGATCACGCCCGCGCGCTTTATACCGTGGTCACCACAGGTGTCATCGGCGAGACCTACAACATCGGCGGCCACAACGAGAAACAGAATCTGGAAGTCGTGCATACCATCTGCGATCTGCTGGATGAAATGGTGCCCAAAGCCGGCTCCTACCGCGATCAAATCACCTACGTGGCCGACCGCCCTGGCCATGACCGCCGTTATGCCATTGACGCCAGCAAGATGAGCGCTGAACTCGCCTGGCAACCGCAAGAAACTTTTGAATCCGGCATTCGCAAGACAGTGCTGTGGTATCTGGATAACCAGCAGTGGGTCAACAACGTCAAGAGCGGCGCCTACCAATCCTGGATTGAACAAAACTACGGGAAGCGTGCCTGATGCATATTCTGCTGTTTGGCAAGAATGGTCAGGTTGGCTGGGAGCTGCAACGTGCACTGGCACCACTGGGCCGTATCACAGCCGTCGATTTTGACTCCACCGATTATTGCGGTGACTTCAGCAAGCCGGCCGGCGTAGCGGAGACTGTGCGCCAGGTGAAGCCGGATGTCATCGCGAACGCGGCGGCCCACACTGCGGTAGACAAAGCCGAGAGCGAGCGGGAGTTTGCCGAACTGCTCAACGCGACCAGTGTGGCGGCGATTGCCAGAGAAGCGGAGGCATTGGGAGCCTGGCTAGTTCACTACTCCACCGACTATGTGTTCGATGGTAGTGGTGAGCGCCCTTGGCTTGAAACCGATGCGACCGCACCGCTGAATGCGTACGGCGAAACCAAGCTGGCGGGTGAGCAGGCTGCGGCCCTGTGCTCGCGTCACCTGATCTTCCGCACCAGCTGGGTCTACGCGGCCCGCGGTGCCAACTTTGCCAAGACCATGCTGCGTTTTGGCAAGGAGCGTAGCGAACTGTCGGTCATCAATGACCAGTTTGGCGCCCCGACCGGTGCTGAATTGCTGGCGGATTGCACCGCCCATGCGCTCCGCGTGGCGCAGAGCAGACCCGAGGTCGCCGGGCTGTACCATCTGATTGCCTCCGGTACCACCACTTGGTTTGACTACGCCCAGCTGGTGTTTGCCAAAGCCAGAGAGGCCGGGGTTGAACTGGCGGTCACGCAGCTCAATGCGGTGCCAACCAGTGCCTTCCCGACCCCGGCCAAACGCCCTCATAACTCCCGCTTGGATACCAGCAAATTCCAGCGCACCTTCGAGCTGGTACTGCCGGACTGGACGGTCGGTGTGGAGCGGATGTTGACCGAAACTCTGGGCAAGTAAATCACAGGCCTGGGACGTATTGAACACCTCTCTGGCTGGCAGGGATAAAACAGAAAGGTGTTGTATCAAGCCACCCTTCTCGTTTGTAATTTAAAAATAAGAAACAAGCATCATGACCAAACGTAAAGGCATTATTCTGGCTGGGGGCTCTGGCACACGTCTCTACCCCGTCACCATGGCTGTCAGCAAGCAGCTGCTACCGATCTATGATAAGCCGATGATCTACTACCCATTGAGCACCCTGATGCTGGCGGGCATTCGCGATATTTTGATCATCAGTACCCCGCAAGATATCCCCCGCTTTGAACAATTACTGGGCGATGGCAGCCAGTGGGGCCTGAATTTGCAATACAAGGTGCAGCCAAGCCCGGACGGGTTGGCACAAGCCTTTATTCTGGGTGAAGAGTTCATCGGTTCAGACCCCTGTGCACTGGTGCTGGGAGACAACATCTTCTACGGCCACGACTTGCAGAAACAGCTGGAAGCGGCAGCCAGTAAAGACAGTGGTGCCACCGTTTTTGCCTATCATGTGCATGATCCGGAGCGTTATGGGGTGGTGGAGTTTGATAAGCAAGGCAGCGTTATTTCGCTGGAAGAGAAGCCACAGGATCCCAAGAGCAACTATGCGGTCACTGGCCTCTATTTCTACGACAACAGTGTGGTGGAGATGGCCAAGGGTCTGAAACCGTCGCCCCGTGGTGAGCTGGAAATCACCGATGTGAACCGTATCTACTTGGAGCAAGGTAGTTTATCGGTGGTGATGATGGGCCGCGGTTATGCCTGGCTTGATACCGGAACCTATGAAAGCCTGATTGAAGCGAGCAACTTTATTCAGATTATCGAAACTCGTCAGGGGTTGAAAGTCGCTTGCCCAGAAGAGATCGCTTATCGCAAAAAATTTATTGATGTAGAGCAGGTACGTGCGCTCGCGCTACCATTAGAAAAGAATACCTATGGACAATATTTGCTAAGAATGGTTGAACAAAGTCTGATGTGATATCTGGGTGGTGTTACCACTCTGTACCACGAATAAATTTAATTGGCATATCTGAGATGAATGTAATAAAGACGGAGCTCCCTGACATACTTCTATTTGAGCCTAGGGTATTTAGTGATGAGCGTGGCTTTTTCTTTGAAAGTTTCAATCATAAGCTATTTGAAGAAGCGGTGGGATACCCTGTCACCTTTGTACAAGATAATCACTCAAAATCATCTAAAGGTGTATTGCGTGGTTTGCACTATCAACTTCCCCCGCATGCGCAAGGAAAGTTAGTGCGCTGTATCATTGGTGAAATATTTGATGTGGCAGTTGATATTCGTAAAAGCTCGCCGACTTTTGGGCGATGGGTTGGAGCCCATTTGTCAGATACAAACAAACGTCAATTATGGATTCCTGAAGGATTTGCTCATGGGTTTATCACAAGAACAGAGACCGCAGAAGTTTTATATAAAGCAACTAATTATTACCAACCAGATTTTGAAAATTCAATATGCTGGAATGATCAGCAGCTATCTATAAAATGGGATAATGATATGTTCCCTGTATTGTCTAGGAAAGATGCAAGTGCAAAATCATTTATGATGGCTAAAAAATTTAACTATAATTTCATGGTGTAGCTATGACAGTTTTAATTCCTGCAATTATGTGTGGTGGCAGCGGTTCTAGATTATGGCCCATTTCGCGTGAACAGCATCCCAAACCGTTCATCAAACTATCAATATATAGAAGCATCAAAATTTGTTTTTCTTTTATCTTTGTCTAGCACACTATCAATTTTTGCCACTATTTCTTCTAGGGCGATAATAGCGAACGGTGGGTATAGATATCTAATGTTCAGAATGTTGTTCTTATCGGCTCTTAATGTGTTAATATCTTGCACCCTGGTGCCTATGATTGGTATTCAGGGCGCAGTCTACTCAATATTTATTACTGAGTTAATAGGAACGACATTTGCGAATATATTTTTTAAACGAGGTATGGTAATAACTTTCATGCTCTCGGGTGTTAAAAGTTTACTTTCATTTGATTTTGTTAAGCACTTAAATAGCAATGGTAAATCACAATGATTAAATCAATTTTTAAACGTATTTATTATGCTATCGCGAGTATTTGGGTATACAAGTTTTTATTAAAATTATTCTTTGGCTTTCCATATAAAGATATAGCAATTGAATTGTCACAAATAAAAGGCTTTATTGGATATGATATAAGGTTTATCTTCTATAAAAAGACTCTTAAGAAATGTGGAAGTCAACTCCGAGTTCATTTTGGATCGTATATAGTGTATCAGGATGTGGAGATTGGGCGTAGATGTAGCATAGAAGAAAATAGTGTAGTGAGTTTATGTTCTATTGGTGATGATGTCATTATAGCTGCAAATGTGTCTATCATGAGCGGGGGGAATCAACATGAAACTGATAATCTTGAGGTGAAGTTTCACGATTCCAACTTGCCGATAAAGAGAGTGGCTATTGGTAATAATGTATGGATAGGCACTCATTCTGTCATAATGGCAGATGTTGCTGATGGTACTATTCTTGGCGCAGGTTCCATTCTAACAAAAAACATAAATGAAAATGACTGTATATATGGTGGTGTTCCGGGAATTCAGATAATAAGTGCGACACTCATGGATGAATGGCGAGAGGTGGCCAACTGCTGATTGGTGGTACCCTT
>NZ_JAPCJC010000010.1:0-132876 GCF_027707805.1 Aeromonas sp. QDB20
TAGCGCCGATGGTAGTGTGGCATTCGCCATGCGAGAGTAGGACACTGCCAGGCACCCAATTGAAGAAGCCCGCTCATTTGAGCGGGCTTTTTTATTGCCTGACATTCAGCTTTTTCTCCCCTAAGTGCAGTTCAGCTGTTCGATCTGCAACCACCTTACTCACATTGCTTCTTGTGCGATTTGCCCATTACGGGGCTGATATTTGTCCATCAATTCAATTGTTGAGCAGAAAAAGCACGGAATGTGATGCCTCTACCTTTCTTGCGATGCCCGCTCTGCTTTAATTCGTCAGCCCACGTTCGATGGGCCAAGGAATCACAATAATCTGAGGAATGGACACATGTTCAAAAGAACAGTAACGATGATGCTGGCGGCGGGAACCCTGGTATTAGGCGGTTGCGCATCCAATGGCGGTGCAGAGCAGGCGGCGGATAACAGCGATTTCGGTGGCAAGTCCATCTACCTGCGCGGGGAAATGAACGACTGGATGGCAACCGATGCGAGCAAGGTGGTCAAGGTGGCCGACAAGCTCTATATGGCCAAGGGAGCGCTCAAGAAAGAGTGGGCTCCTTACAAGTTCAAGTTTGCCGACTCCGGCTGGAGCTGTGGCACCAACTTTGGCTACAAGAGCCCAAGCGATGGTGTTGCCGTGCTGGGTGGCGAAGCCGTACCGGTCAATCCCTGCTCCAAGTATGAGGACATGAAGTTCTCACCGGATGCGGATGGTGTCTATGAGTTCTATCTGAATATGGCTGGTGACACCCCGACCGTATACGTCAAGAAGCCCTGATCTGCGACGGGAAGCGAGCTTCCCGGGCAATTAAATGACGCGATGTAATGCCCCGGACCAGTACCCTGCTGGCCGGGGCATTTGCTTGTGGCAGGCATGACCAGAAAGCGCAAATGATTACTATATATTGTGATTTTGTCTTCCGCGTTAGCTATATGTAGTAATGGCTGTTACTGTCATGAGGTCGCGGCATATCCAGGAGGTTGATTGAACATGGCTAAATCACATCCGGTGCGAGAGAGTGAGAGCGGCTCTCGTCATATTCCTCTGCAGGAGACTTCCCTCGAGATCTGGGACAGCAAGTACCGGCTCAAGAGCAAGGACGGCACTCCCATCGATGGTGCCATCGATGACACTTACCAGCGGGTTGCCCGTGCTCTCGCCGCGCAGGAGCATGACTCTGATGCCTGGTATGAGCCCTTCCTGTGGGCCCTGCGCAACGGTGCCATTCCTGCTGGTCGCATCATTTCCAATGCCGGCGCATTCGAGCACAAGCCTGCTACCTCCACCATCAACTGCACCGTGTCCGGCACCATCGAGGATTCGATGGACGATATCCTCGGCAAAGTGCACGAGGCGGGGCTGACCCTGAAGGCCGGTTGCGGCATCGGCTATGACTTCTCGACCCTGCGCCCGCGCGGGGCCTTCGTCTCCGGCGCCGGGGCCCATACTTCTGGCCCGCTCTCCTTCATGGATATCTACGACAAGATGTGTTTCACCATCTCGTCGGCGGGAGGGCGTCGTGGCGCCCAGATGGGCACCATGGATATCCGTCACCCCGATGTGATCGAGTTTATTCAGGCCAAGCGGGAGGATGGCCGCCTGCGCCAGTTCAACCTCTCCCTGCTCATCACCGAAGAGTTCGTCAAGGCGGTGAAAGAGGATGCCTCCTGGCAGCTTATTTTCCCCTACACCGCCAGGGAGGTGGGGCAGGATGGCATTGCGCTGGATGATCCCGCCCAGGTGGTCTGGGCCGACTGGCCCAACAAGGAGGGGGTTGTCGTCAACGCCTTGGGGCAGGTCGCCTGCAAGGTCTACAAGACCCTGCCGGCCCGCAGGCTGTGGAACGTCATCATGACTTCCACCTACGACTACGCGGAGCCCGGTTTTATCCTGATCGACAAGGTCAACCAGATGAACAACAACTGGTTCTGCGAGGAGATCCGGGCCACCAACCCCTGTGGCGAGCAACCGCTGCCTCCCTATGGGGCCTGCCTGTTGGGATCCGTCAACCTGACCCGCTTCGTGCGCGACCCTTTCACCGAACAGGCCGCCTTTGACTGGCCCGCCTTTCGCAAAGTGGTGGCCATTTTCACCCGCATGCTGGACAACGTGGTGGCGATCAACCAACTGCCGCTGGCCAAGCAGCGCGAGGAGATCATCAGCAAACGCCGGCATGGCATGGGCTTCCTTGGCCTCGGCTCGGCCCTCACCATGCTGCGGATAAAATATGGCTCTGCTGCCGCAGTCGCTTTTACCGAACAGGTATCCCAGGAGCTGGCCATGACCGGCTGGCGCGAGTCCCTGGCCTTGGCGAAGGAGAAGGGCCCGGCACCCATCATGGAGCAGGAGTTCGAAGTGACCGGCAAGCTGCTGCGACTGCGCCCCGAGATGGCGGCGGATGGCATCAAGCCGGGCGACAAGGTAAAGGGCAAGGTGCTGCACGCGCGCTACAGCCGCTACATGCAGCAGGTGGCCGAGGTGGATCCCGCCCTGGTTGCCGAGCTGGCCGAAGTGGGGGGGCGTTTCACCCACCACAGCAGCATAGCGCCGACTGGCACTATCTCGCTGTCGCTCGCCAACAACGCCAGCAACGGTATCGAACCGAGCTTTGCCCACCACTACAGCCGCAACGTCATCAAGCCGGGCAAGAAGAGCAAAGAGAGCGTGGATGTCTACTCCTACGAGTTGCTTGCCTACCGCGAGCTGGTGAATCCGGCGGCCATGCCCTATGCCGAGGATGAGGCGACCCGGTTGCCGGACTACTTCATCACCGCCGACGACATCACGCCGGCGCAGCATGTGGACATTCAGGCGGCGGCCCAGCGCTGGATAGACTCCTCCATCTCCAAGACCGCCAACGTGCCGACCGACTTTCCGTTCGAACAGTTCAAGGACATCTACCTCTACGCCTCGGATTCGGGACTCAAGGGCTGCACCACTTTCCGATTCAATCCGGCAGCCTTCCAAGGCGTGCTGGTGAAGGAGCAGGATCTGGAGAAAACTCTGTACGAGTTCACTCTGGAGGATGGCTCCGTCATCACGGCGAAAGGGAATGAGGAGATCGAATACGATGGCGAGCTGCATACCGCCGCCAACCTCTACGACGCCTTGAAAGAAGGCTATTACGGCAAATTTTGAGGACGAGTTCATGGTCAAGAAGATCGATGGGAAAATCGTCGCCTACCAGGTGAAAACCCGGGATGAGCCGCAAGCAGAGCCGGCCCAGCAGGATGCCGTGGTACAGATGCACGAGACCGTGCTGCGGCCGGAGCGGCTGATGGGCACCACCTACAAACTGAAGACACCGGAGCATGTCTCCGAGCATTCCCTGTTCATCACCATCAACGACATAGTGCTCAATGAGGGGACGGTGCACGAGACCCGCCGGCCATTCGAGATCTTCATCAACTCCAAGAGCCTGGAACACTACCAGTGGATAGTGGCGCTGACCCGCATCATCTCGGCGGTGTTTCGCAAGGGGGGTGATGTCACCTTTCTGGTGGAGGAGCTGCGCTCCGTGTTCGATCCCAAGGGCGGCTACTGGAACAAGGGCAAGTACGTACCGTCCCTTATCGCCGAAATTGGCAACGTGATCGAGACCCACCTCACCGAGATCGGCATACTCAAGGTGGCCGGGCTGGATGAGCACCAGCAGGCGTTTCTGGCCGGCAAGCAGGCGGAGATCCAAACCGCGCAAGAAACCGACGAGCAGCAGGCCGGGAGTGGTTTTCCCCCCGGTGCGGCGCTCTGCTACAAGTGCCACAGCAAGGCGCTGGTGCAGAAAGATGGCTGCATGACCTGCCTCAACTGCGGCGACTCCAAGTGCGGTTGAACCCTTGAGGGCCAGTAAAGGCCAGCTGTTGTTTTTCTGCGCAAACACGCGGGGTGCCCAAGTGATTTGTTGCGTGATGGTAAAATCGGGCGTAGCGTTGGAGGTAATAAAACTGTCACGGCCGTGTGGTTTCAATGACATCTGAGATTCACACACGTGGCACCTTCAGTGCCAAGGAGGATGCTTATGGACAATACGGACCGAAAGCTGTTTATCCTGGATACCAACGTTCTGCTTCACGAACCTCTCGCCATCTACTCCTTCAAAGAGCACGACGTGCTCATCCCCATGACGGTGCTGGAAGAGCTAGACAACATCAAGGATCGCCACAAGGATGTCAGCCGTGATGCGCGCATCGCCATCCGGGCGCTGGAGGACGTGTTCCGCGACGCGACTCCCGAGCAGATAGTGCAGGGGGTGGCGCTGGCCGGCGAGGCGAGCGGCCACATCTCCATCTTCAGTGACCACCATCTGCCCCAGGATGCCGAAGTGTTCACCGACAAGGAGGCCGACAACCGCATCATCAACGCGGCCCTCTACCTGCAAAAGCATGAGCTGAAGCGGCAGGTGGTGCTGGTCACCAAAGACATCAACATGCGGCTCAAGGCCAAGGGGGCCGGGCTTGCCCACGTCGAGGATTATCGCAGCGACCAGCTGATCGATGACATCCGGCTGCTCGCCAAGGGCTTCCAGACGGTGCCAGGCAGCTTCTGGGAGCGGGTCGGCGAGTGTGACAGCGAGACCCATGGCCGCGATACCGTCCACGTCATCGATGCCAAGCTGCTGGAGGGGGTTCACGTCAACCAGTACCTGATCGATGAAGAGAACTTCTTCGCCGCCCGGGTACTCAGCCACGACAACCAGAAGATCCGCATCAAGGATCTGGGGCGCGAGCGACTGATGTCCCGCAAGGCGTGGGGGGTGCATCCGAAGAACGTCTATCAGGGCATGGCGCTCGATGCGCTGCTCGATCCACACATCGATCTGGTGATCCTGACCGGCCCGGCGGGCTGCGGCAAGACCCTGCTGGCCATGGCCGCCGCCCTGGAGCTGGTGATCGAGAAGGGGATCTACGAGAAGGTGATCGTAACCCGTAATACTCCGGAAATTGCCGAGAGCATCGGCTTCCTGCCCGGCACCGAAGAAGAGAAGATGATGCCCTGGCTGGCTGCGGTCACCGACACTCTGGAGGTGCTGCACAAGCAGGACGAGAACATGAGCGGGTCGCTGAGCTACATCATGGAGAAGGCCAACATCCAGTTCAAATCGGTCAACTTCATGCGCGGGCGCAGCATCCAGAACACCTTCGTGCTGCTGGATGAGTGCCAGAACCTGACCGCGTCCCAGATCAAGACCATCATCACTCGCTGCGGCGAGGGCACCAAGATTGTCTGTTCTGGCAACCTGGCCCAGATCGACTCCAACTACCTGAGCCCGGTGACCTCGGGTCTGACCTACATAGTCGAGCGTTTCAAAGACTTCGATGGCAGTGCCAACATTTTCCTGAACGGGGTGGTGCGCAGCAAGCTCGCCTCCTTCGCCGAGGAAAACCTCTGATCTGACTATCCATCCTCATATGAAAAGGGGAAGCCGACCGGCTTCCCCTTTTTTGATCCCGTTGCCGGTCACTGCTCCTTTGTGCGGCCAAGGTAGCGCAGCAGCCCGGGGTGATCGCTGTTTTGCAGTATGTCGGGTTTGCCTTGCAGGGCGATGCGCCCCTCGTCGATGAACAACACCTGATCGGCGAAATCAGCAGGGCATCCTCCGGCCTGATAGTGGGAGACCATCAGCTTGTTAGCCATTCACTATGGCGCTAGAGCGCGGCCAAGGTAGCGCAGCAGGCCAGGGTGGTCGCTGTTTTGCAGTATGTCGGGTTTGCCTTGCAGGGCGATGCGCCCCTCGTCCACGAACAACACCTGATCGGCGATGAGCTGAGCATCTTCCGGGTTGTGAGAGACCATCAGCACGGTAATGCCTTGCTCGCAGGCGAGCCTGGCCACCTCTGCCAGCATCTCCCGGCGCAGGGCCGGATCGAGCGCCGAGAAGGGCTCATCCAGCAGCAGCAGCGGCTTGCCGCGTACCAGGGCGCGGGCTAGCCCGACCCGTTGCTGCTGGCCACCGGAGAGCTGCTCCGGCAGGCGCGTGAGCATCTCGCCGAGGCCGACCCGGTTCGCGGCATCCTTCACCTGAGCCCGCTGGGCGGCGTTCAGGCGCAGGCCGGGGTGTAAGCCGATGGCGATATTGTCGAATACCGACAGGTGCAGGAACAGGTTGTGATCCTGAAACAGGGTAGTCACGGGCCGTGCGGCTGGGCCCAGCGGCAGCAGATCCTGATCGTCGAAGGTGAGGGTGCCGGATTCTACCGGTACGAAACCGGCGATCATGCCGAGCAGGGTCGACTTGCCTGCCCCGCTCGGACCGATCAGCGCGGTGATCTCCCCCTTGGGCAGGGTGGCGCTGAAGCTGACGCGCCAGTCCGGGTAGCTGGTCACCAGCTCATCAATGTTCAGCATGTTTTCCTCTCAAGGGGGGCGTTTGAGCGGCCAGCACAGCCGCCGAGACGGTAGCGCCGGGTCTTTTGTCTCTCAATGGTCGGCATGCTTTCCTCCAAGCCCCCGCTCTACCAGCCAGAACAGGGAGAAGCAGAGGGTGAGCAGCAGCAGGGCGGTGGCGGCCGCCTCGGTCAGCCGGTAGCTGCCGAGCTGCTGATAGAGCAGCCAGGGCAGGGTGGTGAGCTCCTGGCTGCCGAACATGGCGATGGCGCCGAGATCCCCGAGCGACAAGATCATGGCCAGCGCCGCCGCCTGGCCCAGCGGACGGCGCAGCAGGGGCCACTCCACCAGTCGCAGGCGATGCAGGCCGTGTACCCCCAGGCTGTCGGCCAGCCGGTCGTACTGGCGCACTACCAGCTGCATGGGGGCGGAGAGGGTACGCAGCACATAGGGCAGCGCCATCAGGGCGTTGACCAGCACCACCAGCCAGGGGCCGAGAGCAAAGACATCGGCAAACGGCATGCACAGGATGAACAGGCCGGTGGAGAGCACCACCGCCGGGATCATCAGGATCACCGAGCCACTGGTCTCCCACAGGGCGGCGGCCCGCCGCTTGTGCTCCCGAACCCGCAGATGGCGGCTGGTGAGCAGCAGGGCGCTGCCGAGCAGGGTGGCCAGGCTGCCCGCCGCCAGCGCAATCAGCAGCGACTGGCCGCTGGCCAGCCACAACTTGCCTGAGGTCAGGGCATCTGGCAGGCCGGGATTGAGGCCGGCCACCACGATGGCCAGCAAGGGGGGCAGGAATACCGCCAGCCCGATGGCAAGGGCGAGGGCATCCACCAGGCCGCTGCCCGGCTGATGACGGTCCGGTCGCAGACAGGGGCGATGAGCGGTGATCCGGCTGGCCGGGCTGCTCTGCAGCTTGTGCTGCAGCATCAGCAGGGCGGCGGTCAGGATGAGCTGGACCAGCGCCAGTCCGCCGGCGGTGGCGAGATCGAAGTCAAAGCGCAGCGCCTGATAGACGGCCACCTCCAGGGTGGTGGACTTGGGGCCACCCCCCAGCGCCAGCACGGTGGCGAAGCTGGTGAAGCAGAGCATGAAGATGAGGCTGGCCAGCCCTGGCAACTGGGCCCGGATCAGCGGCCACTCCAGCAGCCGGAAGATATGGGAGGAGCGCATGCCGAGCTGGCTGGCGAGGCGCCAGGAGGGTTCGGGGATGCTCTCCAGGCTCTGCAGCAAGAGACGCGCGGCCAGCGGCATGTTGAAGAAGACGTGGGCCAGCAGGATGCCGAACAGGCCGTAGAGGTAGTTGCCGGGAGCGAGCCCGAACCCGTGCAGCAGTTGCGGCAACCAGCCCTGCTTGCCATGCACCGCGACGATGCCGAAGACGGCGATGATGACCGGCAGTACCAGCGAGAGGCCGAACAGCTTGATGAGCAGGGTGCGCCCCGGAAAGCGGCGCCGCGCCAGGGCGCGGGCCACCGGAATGGCCAGTCCCAGGCTCAGCAGGGTGGAGAGCAGCGCCTGCCAGAGGCTGAAGCCCAGCACGTGGCGCAGGTAGGGATCGGCCAGCAGGGTGCGAGGGGCTAGCCCCCCTGCCTGCCACAACAGGGCCGCCAGCGGCCCCAGCGACAACAGCAGGATCAGGGCTGTGGCGGCACTGCCCGGCAGCCACCAGAGCTGACGCGTCCCAGGTTTCACGAAGAGACGGCTCACTGGGTAACGGCTTGCAGCCACTCGCGGATCCAGCCCTTGCGATTGGCGGCCACCTCGTCAGAGCTGAAGGCGAGCGGCTTAGCTACGGTGATCATCTGCTCGAAGCCCTTGGGTAGCGGTGTGTCGATCACCGGATACATCCAGTTGCCAGTCGCCATCTCGTTCTGGAAGGCGGGGCTTATCATGAACTGCAGGAACTGATCCGCCAGCTTGCCCTGCTTGGCATTTTTGAGCTTGGCGGCCACTTCCACCTGACGGTAGTGCCCCTCTTCAAACGCCGCGGCCTGATACTGGGACTTGTGCTCGGCAATCAGGTGATAGGCGGGTGAGCTGGTGTAGGAGAGCACCATGTCCGCCTCGCCATCGAGGAACATGCCGTAGGCCTCTGACCACCCCTTGGTGACGGTGACCGTCTTTTTGGCCAGTTGCTCCCAGGCGGTGGGGGCCTGGTCACCGTAGACCGACTTCATCCACAGCATCAGCCCCTGGCCCGGGGTGGAGGTGCGGGGATCCTGATAGATGATCTTGAGGTCGGGTCGCGCCACCAGCTCCTTCAGGCTCTTGGGGGGCTGCTTGAGCTTCTCCTTGTCGTAGACGAAGGCGAAGTAGCCGTAGTCGTAGGGGACGAAGGTGTCATCCTGCCAGCCGCCGGGCACCTTGAGACCATCCAGCTTGGTGGCGTGAGGGGCGAACAGACCGCTCTGCTTGGCTTCACTGACGAGGGCATCGTCCAGCCCCAGCACCAGATCGGCCTTGCTGTGTTTGCCCTCCAGTCGCAACCGGTTGAGGATGGCCACGCCATCTTCGAGCGGTACCAGATTGAGGGTGCAGCCGCACTCCTTCTCGAAGGCCTGTTTGATCTTGGGACCCGGGCCCCACTCGGCGGTAAAGGAGCTGTAGGTGTAGACGGTGAGGGTATCCGCCGCGAAGGCCTGAGCGGAGAGCAGGCTGGTGGCGACCAGCAGCAGGGTTTTCATGGGTGGCACTCCCTTTAGCAATGAGGTGCCAGCGGATGAGGGCGCAAAAACGAGCGCCATGCCTCAAATTCCTCCGCCAGCATTATCTGGATCAGGTTCACGGGTATAATCTCAGCGGTAGACCGCACCCCGTTTGAGAAACGCACCGCATTGTATTAACGTTCTTGGGGGGAGGCCAGCACAATTGTTTCTGCGGGCCAGCGAGACGGATCAGCTCAACAGAGGATGTTTGCGTGATCACCAGCACCAAGGAAAGACGCGCCTTCCAGCGCATGATAATCAATGCTCCCGTCACCATCTTCCAGCAGCAGCAGGTGCTGGAGGGGGTCTGCCGGGATCTCAGCGCCAACGGCATGGGCATCTCGGTGCCGGAGCACCAGCTCGATACAACCCAGCCCATCCGGGTGAGCCTGGCCACCAACAACAACCTGTTGCCCCCCTTCGAGGCGCAGGCCCGCATCATCAGGGTACTGGAGGAGGAGGACGGGCTCTTGCTGGCCATCGAGTTCCAGTCCCTCGCCTGAGCCATCCACCTCCTTGCCTCCATCGACCAGCCCTACGCTGGTCGCTTTCATTTTGGCCTGTCCCCCCTCGCTTTCATGACGTCCACCACCTATTTGTCGGCGCGAACCGGCTGCACGCTGAGCTGCTTGCTGTCGATGAAGGTCTTGCTGGGCGGGGCCAGCTGACCCATCGCCAGCTGGGCCGGGCCGGTGGGCTCCATCAGCAGGTAGGTTTCCCCTTCCCAGCTCAAGGTAGCCTCGCCCGGCTTGGCCGGCAGCGCTACTCCCAGCAGGGCGTGACCCGGTACGAACACCATGGCCTGTTTCAATTCGGGAAAGAGCTGGGCCAGCATGGCGGCCATCAGGGTCACCTTGCTGTCGCAGTCGCCCTGATTTTGCTCCAGTACCTGTCGCGGGCTGAGAAAGCCCTTGCCCTGGCGGCCCGACTGGCTGTCGAGCAGTTGATAGGGGATGGCCTGAATGAAGTCGAGCATCTGGGCCGTGGTCTTCTGGCGCGCCTCGGTTTCCGTGCTGCCCTGCTGCTTGAGCTGTTCGGCCAGCGGCGCCAGTTCGCTGCGGCTCTCCAGTGCGATGCGCACGTGATCCTGCTTGATGGCGGCGGCACCGTCGGGGGCGGTGAACGGCTGAAAATAGTGCAGCTTGAGCCACGCTGCTTCCTGCTTGTCGCGCTGCTGGGTGAGCCAGCTCATGGCCTTGGCGACCTGTTCGGGCTGACGGCCCTTGAGCCTGAGCTCCATCTCGGGGCGGGAGAGGGAGAACTGCACGGCGGGGAACTCGGCCACCCCCTGCTGCAGCAGGCTCTGCAGCACGTCCTCCTGCATGCGGGCCGACCGATAGGCGATGAGCGGCGGCAGCTTGCCTGCCTCCAGCCGATAGGTGAGTTGCTGCACCTTGCCGTCCTTGTCCTGCCAGCCGACGTTGAGCTGACCGCTACTGCTGTTGAAATAGGTCTGCCCGGCGCAGACCGGCAGCGCCAGCCAGAGGCCGCAGAGCAGGGGGAGGGCGAGTGTCATCTTCATCCAGGTGTCTCGTCGGGTATGCAGAAGTGGCGGGCCATGGCGTGCACCTAGGCCTGACAATAAAACAGGGAGCCAAGGCTCCCTGTTGATTCTACTCGTTTTTTGCAACTGGCTGATTAAATCCAGCTCGGCTGTTTCGCCTCGAAGGCGCTGATGGCGGTCTCGTGCTGCAGGGTCAGGCCGATGGCATCCAGCCCGTTGAGCAGGCAGTAGCGACGGAACTCATCGATCTCGAAGCCGAACGTGAGGCTACCTGCCCGCACCTGATTGGCTTCCAGATCCACTTCGATCTCGATGCCCGGCTGGGCGGCAACCAGCTGGAACAGGGCGTCGACCTCCTCCTCCTTCAGCCGTACCGGCACCATGCCGTTGTTGATGGCGTTGCCGTAGAAGATGTCTGCAAAGCTCGGGGCAATGATGGTCTTGAAGCCGTAGTCCGCCAGCGCCCAGGGGGCGTGCTCGCGGCTCGAACCGCAGCCGAAGTTCTCGCGGGCCAGCAGGATGCTGGCGCCGGCGAACTGCGGTTGGTTGAGCACGAACTCGGGGTTGGGCTGCTCCCCCGCATCGTCCAGGAAGCGCCAGTCGTGGAACAGGTGCTTGCCAAAACCGATGCGATTGACCTTCTGCAGAAACTGCTTGGGAATGATGGCGTCGGTGTCGACGTTGGCACTGTCGAGGGGGACAACTATCCCTTTATGCTGTTTGAAACCTGTCATGTACGTTCCCTCTTACAGTGCACGAATGTCGGCGAAGATGATGTCGGTGACGGCGAAGGGCCGTCCGTGTTGTTTGAATACTTTCATCCTCAACCCCTCTTACAGCGCGCGAATGTCGGCGAAGCGGCCGGTGACGGCGGCGGCGGCGGCCATGGCTGGGCTCACCAGGTGGGTACGGCCGGCGCGGCCCTGACGCCCCTCGAAGTTGCGGTTGCTGGTGGAGGCGCAGCGCTCCCCCGGTTGCAGCCGGTCGTTGTTCATGGCCAGACACATGGAGCAGCCGGGCAGACGCCACTCAAAGCCAGCCTCGATGAAGATCTTGTCGAGCCCCTCGGCTTCGGCCTGGGCCTTCACCTGCTCGGAGCCCGGCACCACCAGCGCCTGCACGCCAGCGGCGACCTTGCGACCGCGGGCGATGGCGGCGGCAGCGCGCAGATCCTCGATGCGGCTGTTGGTGCAGGAACCGATAAACACCTTGTCGATGGCGACGTCGGAGAGCTTCTGACCCGGTTGCAGATCCATGTAGGCGAGGGCCTTGCGGGCGGACTGCTGCTCCATCAGATCGCTGAAGGATTCCGGCGCCGGAATGGGTTCATTGACGGCGATCACCTGACCCGGGTTGGTGCCCCAGGTCACCTGAGGGGCGATGTCGGCGGCGTCCAGCACCACTTCGGCATCGAATCTGGCATCGGCATCGCTCTTGAGGCTTTGCCAGTAGGTGATGGCCTGCTCCAGCGCCTCGCCCTTGGGAGCGAACTCCTTGCCGCGGATGTAGTCGATGGTGGTCTGGTCGGGGGCGATCATGCCGGCCTTGGCACCGAGTTCGATGGCCATGTTGCACACCGTCATGCGCCCTTCCATGGTGAGCCCTTCAATGGCCTCGCCAGCGAACTCCACCACGTAGCCGGTACCGCCAGCGTGGCCGACCCGGCCTATGATGGCGAGCACCACGTCTTTCGCGCTGATGCCATCACTCAGTTTGCCGTTGACCGAAATGCGCATGGTCTTGGCGCGGCCCTGTTTCAGGGTCTGGGTGGCCATCACGTGCTCCACCTCGGAGGTGCCGATGCCGAATGCGAGCGAGCCGAAGGCGCCGTGGGTGGCGGTGTGGGAGTCACCGCAGACGATGGTAGTGCCGGGCAGGGTGATGCCAAGCTCGGGACCCATCACGTGGACGATACCCTGGTACTTGTGGTTCAGGTCATAGAGGCGAACCCCGAACTCCTTGCAGTTATGGGCCAGCGTCTCCATCTGGATGCGGGCCATCTCGCCGGAGGCGGCGATGTCCTTGGTGGTGGTGGAGACGTTGTGATCCATGGTGGCCCAGGTCAGATCCGGGCGACGCAGCTGGCGGTTCATGGCGCGCAGGCTGTCGAATGCCTGCGGGCTGGTCACTTCATGCACCAGGTGGCGGTCGATGTAGATGAGGGGGGTTTCCCCTTCCACTTCCCGCACCACGTGGGCGTCGAATACTTTCTGATAGAGGGTCTTGGCCATTGCTCGGTTTCCTTGTTATCGATGCCGTGGGGTCAGATGCGAGCGGCGATCTGGCTGCCCATCTCGGCCGTGCTCTGTACCGGGTGACGGGCGCTCGCCTGATGCAGGTCGGCGGTGAAGTAGCCTTCGGCCAGGGTCTGGGCCACGGCCTGCTCGATGGCCTGGGCGGCGGCTTCCTGGCCGAGGCTGTAGCGCAGCATCAGGGCGGCGGAGAGGATCTGGGCGATGGGGTTCGCGATCCCCTTGCCAGCGATGTCCGGAGCCGAGCCGCCGGCTGGCTCGAACAGGCCGAAACCGGATTCGTTCAGGCTGGCGGAGGGGAGCAGCCCCATGGAGCCGGTGATCATGGCGCATTCGTCGGAGAGGATGTCGCCGAACAGGTTGGAGCAGAGCAGCACGTCGAACTGGGACGGATCCTTGATGAGTTGCATGGTGGCGTTGTCGATGTACATGTGATTCAGCGCCACGTCCGGATAGGACTTGGCGACTTGCGTCACCACCTCGCGCCACAGGATGGAGGAGGCGAGCACGTTGGCCTTGTCGATGGAGGTGACCTTGGCCTTGCGAACCCGGGCCGACTCGAACGCTATCTTGGCGATGCGCTCGATCTCGAAGCGGTGGTACACCTCGGTGTCGAATGCCTTCTCGGTGGGGCCTTCCCCTTCACGCCCCTTGGGCTGACCGAAGTAGATGCCGCCGGTCAGCTCGCGCACGCAGGCGATGTCAAAACCGCGATCCGAGATGTCGGCCCGCAGCGGTGAGAACTGCTCGAGGCCGGTGTAGATACGGGCCGGACGCAGGTTGCAGAACAGCTTGAAGTGGGCGCGCAGAGGCAGCAGGGCGCCGCGTTCCGGCTGATCGTTGGGGGGCAGGTGCTCCCACTTGGGGCCGCCCACCGAGCCGAACAGCACGGCGTCGGCCGCTTCACAGCCTGCAATGGTGCTCTGGGGCAGCGGGGTGCCGTGGTTGTCGATGGCGATACCTCCCACGTCATGGCGCTCGTAGTCGAGGGCGAAGCCGAATCTGGCCTGCACCTTTTCCAGCACCTTGACGGCCTCGGCCATCACTTCCTGGCCAATGCCGTCACCCGGCAATACTGCGATCCGATAACTGCTCATACTCACACGCTCTCCGTATTGATCTTGTCTGTTTTTGCAACGTTGCGTTCCATCTGTTCGGCCACCTGATCGGCGCGCCAGATGCTGTTGATCACGTGGATCAACGCCTGGGCGGAAGACTCTATGATGTCGGTGGCCAGGCCCATACCATGGAATTTGCGGCCCTTGTACTGTGCGACTATGTCGACCTGGCCGAGGGCGTTCTTGCCTTCCCCCTTGCCCTTGAGTTCGTACTTGTCGATGCTGATCTCGTAGCCGGTGATGCGGTTGATGCATTGGTAGACCGCATCCACCGGGCCGTTGCCGGTGGCGGCTTCGCTGACGATCTCCTGGCCCACCTTCAATTTCACCGAGGCGGTGGCCATCACAGAGCTGCCGCTCTGCACGCCGAGGTACTCCAGCTTGAAGTGCTCCGGCTCTTCGTGGATCTGGCTGAAGAAGGCGAGCGCCTCCAGATCGTAATCGAACACCTGCCCCTTCTTGTCGGCCAGAGTGAGGAACTTGGCGTAGAGATCGTCGAGGTCGTAACTGCTCTCGGCGTAGCCCATGGACTCCATCCGGTGCTTGATGACGTGGCGGCCGGAGCGGGAGGTCATGTTGAGGTTGTTCTGGGTGAGACCGATGCTCTCCGGGGTGATGATTTCATAGGTGTTTTTCGCCTTGAGCACGCCATCCTGGTGGATGCCGGAGCTGTGGGAGAAGGCGTTGGCACCGACGATGGCCTTGTTGGGCTGCACCGGCATGTTGCAGAGCTGGCTGACCAGGGTGCTGGTGCGGTGGATCTCGTTGTGACGGATATTGGTGTGCACCCCAAGCAGGTCGGCGCGGGTTTTGAGGATCATCGCCACCTCTTCCAGCGAGCAGTTGCCGGCCCGCTCGCCGATGCCGTTGATGGTGCACTCGATCTGGCGAGCCCCCATCTGCACGGCGCCGATGGAGTTGGCCACCGAGAGCCCCAGATCGTCGTGGCAGTGCACCGAGATGATGGCCTGATCGATGTTGGGTACCCGGTTGAACAGGGTCTGGATGATGCCGGAGAACTCGGTTGGCACCGTGTAGCCGACGGTATCGGGAATATTGATGGTACGAGCGCCGGCCTTGATGGCGGCCTCCACCATGCGGCACAGGTTGTCTATCGGGGTGCGGCCTGCATCCTCGCAGGAGAACTCGACATCGTCGGTGTAGCGGCGGGCATGCTTGATGGCGCTGACCCCCATCTCCAGCACGTCCTCGAAGCTCTTCTTGAGCTTGCTCTCGACGTGGATGGAGGAGGTGGAGATAAAGGTGTGGATGCGAAAGGCGTCGGCGACCCGCAGGGCTTCGCCGGCGGCGTCTATGTCCTTGGGCAGGGCGCGGGCGAGGGCACAGACCCGGCTCTGCTTGATGTGACGTGCAATGGTCTGCACCGATTGAAAGTCGCCGGGGGAGGAGACTGGGAACCCCACCTCCATGACGTCGACACCGAGCCGCTCCAGTGCCTGGGCGATCTGCAGCTTCTCCTTGACCGTCAAGCTGGCCGCCAGGGCCTGCTCACCATCGCGCAGGGTGGTGTCGAATATGATGACCCGATCTGACATGTGACTTCCCTCTTCCTAAGTTCGGTGACGTGCATCCTGCGTTGGCATAAAAAAACCCGTGCAGGGTGCACGGGTTTTTGTAAATTCCGGCTATGCCTGAGCCCGGCTACAAGGATCCCGCGCGAGAGGTCGCGATTAGGGAGATTAGTAGTAGCGGAGCGGCAATACGCATGATGAATCAATCCTTGCAGTCGATAACGCTTTTACCAATATCGAGATTTTTATGCTGTGTCAACCGTACGCACCCGGTTCATTTCGCTGGTTTATTTAATCGGATTGTAAAGGAGTGCAAATTTACTTGTCCCATATTCGGCCCTTGCCCGATTATCTGGTCATTCCTGCTGTACTCGATCATCTGTACAATCAGATCGACTTGTCAGTTTCTGCTGAATTATCCGAGGTATTAAATGGAAAAACGTAGACCTGGTCGTCCGGTCGGACGTTCTGACATTCGTGACAAGTTGCTCTGTGCCGCTCGCGAGCGTTTTCTGAACACCCCCTACAGCAAGGTGACGACCCGCGAGATCGCCGAGCTGGCTGGCTCCAATCTGGCCATGATCCACTACTACTTCGGCAGCAAAGAGGGCCTCTACAAGGCGGTGCTGGGGGATGTGGCCGAGCCGCTCGACCAGGCCTGGCACGACGAGACCGGCAACCGCAGCCTCAACGATCTGCTCAATACCTACTACCAGGTGATGGCGCCCAACAGCGAGCTGACCTCCGCCATCTCCAGCGCATTATCGACCGAGAAGAGTCCGGGGCGGGATTTTGTGCTGAACCGCCTGCTGGAACGCCAGCTGCCCCAGTTCGATGCCTTGCTGGAGTCCATGAAGAACAACGGCGAGCTGGGTGACAACCTGGATCCCGAGATGCTGAAGATCTCCTTCCTCAGCATGATGTGGCAGCCCTTCGTGATGAAAGATCTCTACGAGCAGGTGTTCGGCCTGACCGTGGACGAGCACTTCATGGCTCGCCTGGCGGATCACAACTGCCGCCTGATGGAAAACGGCCTGCGCGGCACCCTGAACTGATCATTTGCCATGCTGGTAGCAAAAAGGGCCATTCGGCCCTTTTTTCATAAATCTGTTATTTGAACGTCAACCAAGTGTCACCCCGCCGCCCTAGTCTGCTCTGAGACGCTAGGGAAGGAGGGGTTATGAACAAGATCCAGCAATGGGACCTGCAGGTGTGCCGCATCTGCCTGCTCCACGCCTACAACCGGCCACAGGCCAGGATCAGCCGGCTCATCTCCCGTACCGGTGACGGCCCGCTCTACGCCGTGCTGGCGGCCCTGCTCTGGTGGCAGGGGGAAGCCGAACGCGAACTGGTGAAGCTGGCACTGCTCGCATTCGCTCTCGAGCTGCCGCTCTACCTGCTGCTCAAGAATGCCCTCAAACGCCAGCGCCCGGTGGGGCTGCCGGTCTTCATCACCCCCTCCGACCGCTACAGCCTGCCCTCGGGCCACACCGCCGCCGCCTTCCTGATGGCAACCGTGCTGGCGGCCAGCTTCCCGCTCTGGGCGCCGCTGCTGTTCGTCTGGGCCGCGCTGGTGGGGGCGTCCCGTCTGCTGCTGGGGGTGCACTATCTGAGCGACCTGGTAGCCGGCGCCCTGCTCGGTGGTGGCTGCGCCCTGCTGGCGCTCATGTGGGGGCAGGGATGAAGATACTGTTCGGTGTGCAGGGGACCGGCAACGGCCACATCAGTCGCAGCCGTACCCTGGCGCGGGCCTTGCGGGTCCGTGGTCTCGCGGTGGACTATCTGTTCAGCGGCCGTCCTGCGGACGGCTACTTCGAGATGGCCGAATTCGGCGACTACCGCACCTTTCCCGGCATCACCTTCGTCAGCCATGAG
Source organism: Aeromonas sp. QDB20 (assembly GCF_027707805.1). Classification (NCBI taxonomy): domain Bacteria; kingdom Pseudomonadati; phylum Pseudomonadota; class Gammaproteobacteria; order Aeromonadales; family Aeromonadaceae; genus Aeromonas; species Aeromonas sp. QDB20. The sequence continues at coordinate 17,333 of NZ_JAPCJC010000010.1, forward strand.
GGGCCATCTCGAACTGGCGCACCCTCAAGGGGCTCTCGCCCCTGCGCTTCTGGCGCGACATGCGAGCGCTCGATTGTCGCGACTACGACCTCGTCATCAGCGATTTCGAGCCTATCAGCGCCCATGCCGCTCGCCGCTGGGGCAAGCCGAGCCTCACCATCAGCCATCAGGCGAGCTTCGACTGGCCCATTCCACGCTGGGGGGAGAGCGGCTTCAACCGCCAGCTGATGCGCCACTTCGCGCCGGTGCGCCAGTCGCTCGGGCTGCACTGGTTTCACTTTGGCCAGCCCCTGTTGCCGCCCATCATAGATCCCATCAGCCAGGGGCCCGACAACCAACAGATCCTGGTCTATCTGCCGTTCGAGCAGACCGAGGCGATCGCGGCCCTGTTGTCGCGCTTCAACCAGCAACGCTTCGTCTGCTTTCATCCGGCCATTCGCAGTGCCAGCCAGTGGCGCAACATCCGCTTCGAGCCACAGGCCCGTGAGGCGTTCAAGCAGGTGCTGGCTGGCTGTCGCGGGGTCATCACCAACGGTGGTTTCGAGCTCGCCTCGGAGGCGCTCTCCCTTGGCAAAAAGCTGCTGGTCAAGCCGCTGGGAGGCCAGTTCGAGCAGCTGACCAACAGCAAGACCCTGGAACTGATGGGGCTGGCGCGGCTGATGGATGCGCTCGATGCCAACGCAGTACGTGCCTGGCTGGATGCGACGGCCCCGGGCCAGATCTGCTACCCCGATGTGGCGGGGGAGCTGGCCGGCTGGCTCGCCACCGGCGCCCAGGAGAGCGTGGCGGATCTCTCCCGCCGGCTGTGGGCCCGAACCCTGTTTCCGGAGGAGGTGTGCGATCGGCTGAGCGAGCTGGAGGAGGGGAGTGCACTCAGTAGATGCTGGTTATCGCAAGTGAGCGCCTTTGACTAGACTGAGAGGGATCCCACCAAGGAGAGGACGGACACCATGCGCTTTACCAATGAAAACGGCGACACCATGAACCTGGCGGACAATCTCACCCTGCACGAGCTGCTGGACATGGGGGTCAGCATCTCGGTCTGCGAAGAGACGGATCCGGATCAGCAGATCTGGCTGGCGGAGCCGGAACAGGATCACTGATCCGCAGCCTGCCACCAAGGCCCACCCTGGCGGTGGGCCATTTTTTTCCGCGTTTGGCGGCTGTTGCAGCATGATCCGCTGGCTTGCCGCCCATCTTCCCCGCATTGTTCCCACCCTTTCCAGCAAGTCACTGAATGTTAATAGTTGTTTGAAATTTATGACTGTTGTGGTCAGACAAAGCCGTGGACAACCGTTCACAAGCGGGTTAAGTTGGTTTTTCACCCGCTTTGCGGGTGAATGATGGAAAAAACCTATTTTTCTACTATCGACAGCGCCGAACTCGCCGGGTCCGTATTCAGACAACAACAACGCACGGGCCGGCGGTGCCGGGAAGCAGCGGACTGCCGATAGCTTTCGCTTAACGGAGCAAAGCCTGGAGGGCTTTATCATGGAGATGTTATCAGGCGCCCAGATGGTGGTTAGAGCGCTGGAAGATCAGGGAGTTGAGCACGTTTTCGGCTACCCTGGTGGCTCAGTGCTCGACATCTATGACGCTCTCTTTGAAAACGGCAAGATGGAGCATGTCCTGGTGCGGCACGAGCAGGCCGCGGTGCACATGGCGGACGGTTACGCCCGCTCCACCGGCAAGGTGGGCACAGTGCTGGTGACCTCGGGTCCCGGCGCCACCAACTGCATCACGGGGATCGCGACCGCCTACATGGACTCCATCCCCCTGGTGATCCTGTCCGGCCAGGTGCCGACCAGCATGATCGGGGAGGATGCGTTCCAGGAGACCGACATGATCGGCATCTCCCGCCCGGTGGTGAAGCACAGCTTCCTGTGCAAGAAAGCCAGCGACATTCCGGCCGCCATCAAGAAGGCCTACTACATTGCCGCCAGCGGCCGCCCGGGGCCGGTGGTGGTGGATCTGCCCAAAGACGTGCAGAACCCGAAAGAAAAATTCCCCTACGAGTACCCGGAGACGGTCTCCCTGCGCTCCTACAACCCGACCAAGTCGGGTCACAAGGGCCAGATCAAGCGTGCCGCCAAGCTGCTGGTGGAGGCGAGCCGGCCGGTGATGTATGTCGGTGGCGGTGCCATCAATGCCAATGCGGATCACCTGGTGACCAAGCTGGCCGAGCTGCTGAATCTGCCGGTGACCACCACCCTGATGGGGCTGGGGGCCTTCTCTGGCACCCATCCGCAGTTCATCGGCATGCTCGGCATGCACGGTACCTTCGAAGCGAACAAGAGCATGCACAACGCGGATCTCATCTTCGCCGTGGGTGCCCGTTTCGATGACCGCGTCACCAACAATGTGGCCAAGTTCTGTCCCAACGCCACCATAGTCCACATCGACATCGATCCCACCTCCATCTCCAAGACGGTGCAGGCCCATGTGCCCATCGTCGGCTCGGTGGAAACCGTGCTGGAGCAGATGCTGGAAGTGATCCGCGAGTGCGGCTTCGACAACGACAAGCAGGCGCTGGCGGACTGGTGGAGCCAGATCGGCCAGTGGCGTTCGCGCAACTGCCTGGCCTATGAGACCCACCCCACCCTGATCAAGCCGCAGCAGGTGATCGAGACCCTCTACAAGGTGACCAAGGGGGAGGCGTTCGTGGCCTCCGACGTGGGCCAGCACCAGATGTTTGCCGCCCTCTACTACCCGTTCGCCAAGCCGCGCCAGTGGATCAACTCCGGCGGCCTCGGCACCATGGGGTTCGGCATTCCGGCCGCCATGGGGGCCCAGTTTGCCAACCCGGATGCCGTGGTCTGCTGCGTCACCGGCGATGGCTCGGTGCAGATGAACATTCAGGAGCTCTCCACCTGCATGCAGTACGGGGTGCCCATCAAGATCATCTCCATCAACAACCGCGCCCTTGGCATGGTCAAGCAGTGGCAGAAGATGTTCTACGGCGGCCGTCACAGCCACTCCTACATGGAATCTCTGCCGGACTTCGTCAAACTGGCGGAAGCCTATGGCCACGTCGGTATCGCGGTGAGCGATCCGGCGGAGCTGGAGAGCGCCATGGAGAAGGCCTTCGCCATGAAGGATCGGCTGGTGTTCATGGACATCTCGGTCGACCCGGATGAGCACGTCTATCCAATGCAGATAAAGTTCGGTGCCATGGACGAGATGTGGCTGAGCAAGACGGAGAGAACCTGATGAGACATATAATTTCCGTTCTGCTGGAGAACGAATCCGGCGCCCTGAGCCGTGTGGTGGGCCTCTTCTCCCAGCGCGGCTACAACATCGAGACCCTGACGGTGGCCCCCACCGAGGATCCCACCCTGTCGCGCATGACCATAGTCACCATGGGGGACGAGCGGGTGCTGGAGCAGATCCAGAAACAGCTGCACAAGCTGGTGGACGTGCTCAAGGTGTGTGATCTCAGCGAAGGGGAGCACATCGAGCGGGAAATCGCCCTGGTCAAGGCGCGCGCCGCCGGTGGTGGCCGCGACGAGCTGAAACGGCTGGCGGATATCTTCCGCGGCCAGATCGTCGACGTCACCCCCGAGCTCTACACGGTGCAGCTGGTGGGGACCAGCGAGAAGCTGGATGCCTTCATCAAGACCGCCGCCCAGACCAACGAGATTGTCGAAGTGGTGCGCTCCGGGGTGTGTGGCATCTCCCGCGCCGACAAGGCGCTGCGTCCCTGAGCTATCGCTTGGCAGCAGGCAGATTAAAGGGGCTCCTCGGAGCCCCTTTCTTGTGGGCGCTTGGTGAAATGGAGGGCTGGCACGAGTCTGTCATTTTCTTTCAAATGATCGGTAAACTATCCACAAAAGCTGTGGAAAACTCTGTAGATTAGCGGTGTGTCTGGCGTTAGTGTGCTGATCTTAAAAGGATATTTGGATCTGATCTGCGCTGGGGCGCAATTGTGCAATCGACTCTGGCGGGTGTGAGTGTTTGCTTATCCCGCCGCCCTTGCAGGACTGGCGCCTGTCGCCGAGCAGGTGATCCTGCCAGGATCCAGATTTGATCTTGCGGATCAACATTTCCCCAAATCAGCCATAAAAAAACCCGCCTTGCGGCGGGTTTTTCAGCAGGCAGAGCCGAGGACGATTACTCGGCCTGGGCTGCCTGAATACCGGTCAGGGCGATGGTGTAGACGATGTCGTCAACCAGGGCGCCGCGGGACAGGTCGTTGACCGGCTTGCGCATGCCTTGCAGCATGGGGCCGATGGAGACCAGATCAGCGGAGCGCTGTACCGCCTTGTAGGTGGTGTTGCCAGTATTCAGATCCGGGAACACGAACACGGTGGCCTTGCCGGCAACCGGAGAGTTCGGTGCCTTGGACTTGGCCACGTTCTCCATGATGGCGGCATCGTACTGCAGCGGACCGTCGATGATGAGGTCGGGGCGCTTGGCCTTGGCCAGTTCGGTCGCTTCACGCACTTTCTCTACGTCTGCGCCGGCGCCGGAGGTGCCGGTGGAGTAGGAGATCATGGCCACACGCGGCTCGATGCCGAAGGCGGCAGCGGAGTCGGCGGACTGGATGGCGATCTCGGCCAGCTGCTCGGCAGTGGGGTCCGGATTGATCGCGCAGTCACCGTAGACCAGTACCTGATCCGGCAGCAGCATGAAGAAGATGGAGGAGATCAGGGAAGAGCCCGGGGCGGTCTTGATGATCTGCATCGGCGGACGGATGGTGTTGGCAGTGGTGTGCACCGCGCCGGATACCAGACCGTCGACTTCGTTGCGCTCCAGCATCATGGTACCCAGTACCACGTTGTCTTCCAGCTGTTCGCGGGCAACCACTTCGGTCATGCCCTTGTTCTTGCGCAGCTCGACCAGACGGGCCACATAGCGCTCGCGCACGGCAACCGGATCGATGATCTCGACGCGGTCGGTCAGTACCACGCCCTGCTGTTCGGCGACGCGACGGATCTCTTCCGGGTTGCCCAGCAGCACCGGACGGGCGATGCCACGCTCGGCACAGATGGCGGCAGCCTTGATGGTGCGCGGCTCTTCCCCTTCCGGCAGCACGACGCGCTTGTTGGCCTGACGGGCCAGCTCGGTCAGCTGGTAACGGAAGGCCGGCGGGCTCAGGCGACGGGAGCGGGTGGACTTGGCGGAGAGAGACTCGATCCAGTGCTTGTCGATGTGGCCGGCCACATAGTCCTGCACCAGCTCGATACGCTCGCGGTCATCTTCCGGGATGTCGACGTTGAAGTTCTGCAGGCTGACGGCGGTCTGCCAGGTGTTGGTGCCGGTGATCATGATCGGCAGGCCGGTAGCCATGGCCTGTTGGCACAGCGCCATCACCTGGGGTTCCGGGTGATAGTTGCCGGTCAGCAGCAGGGCGCCCAGCTTGACGCCGTTCATGGCGGAGAGGCAGGCGGAGACGATGACGTCGGAACGGTCGCCGGAGGTGACCAGCAGGCTGCCCGGACGGAAGTGCTCGATCATGTTGTGGATGGAGCGGGCGCAGAAGGTCACGGTCTGCAGACGGCGGCTGTCCAGCTCACCCTTGTGCAGGATCTTGGCGGCCAGGTGCTTGGCGAGATCCTTGGCGCGCGGGGCGATCAGCTGGGTGTTCCAGGGGATGCAGCCGAGGATGCGCAGCGGGCTCTTGCCGAATACCTGCAGTACTTCCAGGTTGTGAGCGGTGTCGGCGCCGTGGTGATGGGCTTCGAACATCTCGGTCAGGTCGGGGCGGGTCACGCCGTGCTCGTCAACCGGTGCACCCACCTTGTTGATGACGCAGCCCACGATGCGGGGGTTGCTGACGCCACCGAAGTTGGAGCAAGCAAGCTCGATGCGCTCTTTCAGCTTCTGGCTGGAGTCGTTGCCCGGGTGGGTCACGAACACCATGTCGGCGTCCAGCGCCTTGGCGACGTCGTAGTTCAGCTTGTTGGCAAACGGCTGCTTGTCGGTCGGCACCATGCCTTCGATGACCAGCACTTCGGCACCGCTGGCCTTCACGTGCTCTTCGAAGCGGGCCACGATCTCTTCCAGCAGGATGTCGGTGTTGCTGGAGGTGATCATGTTCTCGGCGTAGGAGAGGGCGAACGGCTCGGGCGGGTTGATGTTGGCAGCAGCGCGGATCACGGCGGTGGAACGCTCGGTACCGGTTTCACCCGGACGCGGCTGAGCGACCGGTTTGAAGAAGCTGACATTGACACCGTGACGTTCCATGGCGCGAACGACGCCAAGGCTCACGGAAGTTACGCCGACACCAGTGCCGACCGGGATAAGCATAATAGTGCGTGCCACTTTATACCCCTTGTTCATTTTTGGGATCAGGAAAAGGCCGCCCTTGGGCGGCCTTGCTCTACAGCGAAATTATGCGCCGACCAGTTCCAGCGCGTCGTGGGCGATGACCCACTCTTCGTTGGTCGGGATAACCAGGGCCTTGGTGGAGCCAGCCTTGGTGATCTCGCCACCCTTGCCGAAGCGAGCCTTCAGGTTGGCGTCGTGATCGACGTCGAAGCCCAGCAGACCCAGTTTGTTCAGGGTGATTTCACGGATCGGGGCGGAGTTTTCACCGATACCACCGGTGAAGACCACGGCGTCCAGACGACCGTCCATGGCGGCAGCGTAGGCGCCGATGTACTTGGCCAGGCGATAGCAGTAAACGTCCATGGCACGCTTGGCTTCTTCTTTGCTGTCGTAGTTGTCTTCAACGAAACGGCAGTCGGAAGTTACTTCGGTCAGACCCTGCAGGCCGGACTCTTTGGTCAGCATGGTGTTGATCTGATCAACGCTCATGCCCAGCTTGTCGTGCAGGAAGAAGATGATGGCCGGATCGATGTCGCCGGAGCGGGTACCCATCACCAGGCCTTCCAGCGGGGTCAGACCCATGGAGGTGTCGACGGACTGGCCGTTCTTGATGGCGCAGACGGAGCCGCCGTTGCCCAGGTGGCAGTTGATGATGTTCAGCTCTTCCACCGGCTTGTTCAGCTGCTTGGCCGCTTCCAGGCTGATGTAGTAGTGGCTGGTGCCGTGGGCGCCGTAGCGACGGATGCCGTTCTCTTTGTAGAGTTTGTACGGCAGGGCGTACAGGAAGGCTTCTTCCGGCATGGTCTGGTGGAAAGCGGTGTCGAACACGGCCACGTTCTTCTCGGCCAGCGCCGGGAACACACGACGGGCTTCACGAATACCGATCAGGTGAGCCGGGTTGTGCAGCGGGGCGTACGGTACGGCGGCTTCGATGCCGGCGATCACGTCGTCGCAGATGCGCACGGAGGAGGTGAAGCGCTCGCCGCCGTGTACGACACGGTGGCCGATGGCGATCAGGTTCTTGGACAGCTCCGGGTTGAGCGGCAGGATCTTGTTGACGATGTAGTCCAGCGCTTCCTGGTGAGCGGCACCGGCGCCCAGATCGGCACTGCCTTTCTCGCCGTTCAGTTTCCACTTGATGCGGGCGTCGTCGAGGTTGAAGCACTCGGCCAGGCCGGACAGCAGGTCATCACCGGTGGTTGCGTCAATGACAGCAAACTTCAGGGAAGAGCTGCCACAGTTAAGAACAAGAACCAGCTTACTCATGAATAAATCCTATCGCAGATTGGGTTGTGTAGGAGGATGCGTTGGACGCGCTGTGTCCAAAAACTTTCAACTTATCCTTATGAGGGTTGGCAATCTGTTGCTTGCCCCTTGTATAGTGATACAAGACCCGAAATCCAGACGTCCCTGACGGCTCAACGGCAGGCCGTTGGCGCAAAAATTGGGCGTACAAAGGATAACCCGATTGTTGAAAAATAACAAAGTCATCCTCAACCTTTGTTATTGCGCATCAAATATTGTCGTGGTTTTGCCGTTAATACGTTCAAAAAGAGCTCGGAGGTAGCATGAGCATGAACATTTTTGGAACTAAGTTACAGCAAGGCCGTCATTATATGACCCTTTGGCCCCGCCGTCCCGAGCTTAATTCCATGTTCCCGGAGAATCGGGTGATCAAGGCCACCGAGTTTGCCCTCAAGGTGATTCCTGCGCTGGCGGTGCTCAGCGTCATGCTGCAGTTTCAGTTTGGCGAGCAGCACTACTGGCCTTCCGTCATGACCTCGGTGCTGTTTCTGCTCAGCCTGCCGCTGCAGGGCTATTACTGGCTTGGCCAGCGTGCCGATACCCGGTTGCCGCCCTCCCTTGCCAGCTGGTATCGCGAGATCAACGGCAAGATGAACGAACAGGGCGGTCAGCGCCAGCTGGTGGCTCAGCCGAGATACGAAGAGCTGGCCGATACCCTCAACGCCGCCTTCAAGCAGCTGGACAAATCCTTCCTCTACGAGTGAGGCCCCACGGGCCTGCCAACCGGACAAAGGCGCCTCGCGGCGCCTTTTTCATGGCTGCCGGATCAGGCCGCCAATACCTTGCGGATCTCCTGGATGGAGAGCTTGTACTGGCGCGGGCACTGGCGCCAGACCGCCAGCATGCGCTGGTACTTGTCACGCATGGCGATGTCGCTGGAGAGCTCGTCGCAGGGGCACTTGAGCTCGGGGAAGCGCTTGTCCACCTCCAGCAGGAAGCAGACGTAATCGGCCAGCTCCCGCTCCTGGCTGCGGCTGTAGCCGTTGAACTCCAGCCGGCTGGCATTGATTTCGCCTTGATCGGCTGCGTCCAGGTTGCCCCAGGAGATGGCCAGCGCATGGTGCAGCTCCAGGGTGTCGATAACCTCCTGGCAGGTGGCCAGTTCCAGATGGCCGAAGCTCTTCTCCAGTTCGAGGATCTGCAGGCAGTAGCCGCGCTCGATGATGGTGCTGGCCCGTTGGTAAAATGCCGCCTTCTCCGGATTGAGTTTGGCCAGGATCTCGTACTGGTTGCTCAGGATCAGACGTTCGGTGTGGCTCATGTTCATGGGCTTTTCTCACTGGAAAATGAAACTGGGGTCACGTTAACCCATATATAGGATGAATTTTTTGATCTGGCAGGGGAGGTTGGCGAGATTGCGGGGCGGGAAATCAGCGCAGGCGCGGGTTGGTTAATTAAATGTAACGGCCGGCACCTTGCTTTCTGGCCTGTTGGCGCAACAATAAGGGCGTCATTTGGCTTGTACCGAAAGACCCGTCACCAAGGCATCCAGTTATGGATGCACACAGCCCCGCCATGGAAAACAACAAGGCTGCCGCCCCTCATCCGGGCAGGTGACCGAATGGGGGAGATCGCGTGTCCCTCGTCTGCAATGCGGAAGGGCTGAGACATGCGAATAAAAAAGGGCCTGCGCTTGCAGGCCCTTTTCATATCAGCAGTACCGGTATCTGTGGTTCAGCCCTTGAGCAGATCGAGCACCACCTGATGGTGATCGCTGGTCTTGAACTTGTCGAAGCGGTGGGCAATCTTGCCCTCTTCGTCGATGAGGAAGCTGAGCCGGTGGATACCATCATACTCCTTGCCCATGAACTTCTTCGGGCCCCAGACGCCAAACGCATCGGCCACCGCATGATCTTCATCGGCCAGCAGGCGGAAGTTCAGGTTGTCGCGCTCCTCGAATTTTTTCAGCCGCTTGGCGTTATCCGGGCTGATGCCGAGCACCACCACATTGAGGGCGGCCAGTTCGGCGTTGACGTCGCGCAGGCCGCAGGCCTGGGTGGTGCAGCCCGGGGTCATCGCCTTGGGGTAGAAATAGACGAGCACTTTCTTGCCGCGCAGGTCGGCCAGGCACACCTGGTTGCCATCCTGGTCGGAGAGGGAAAAGTCGGGGGCCAGGCTGCCAGCGGATAAAGGTTGCATGGGATCTCCTTGATGAGCCGTCAGGCGTGTTTGTTGTTGACGATGAATTCGAACGATTCTGCGCCCAGTTCACGACAGAATCCGGCGAAGGCCGCCTGCGAGCCGGCCGCTTCCCCCTGCTTGGCCAGATTGAGCTGAAAGCTGGCCTTGAGCAGGTTGAACGGCTGCTGTTCCAGGGTGATGGTCTGCATGGCCTGGATGTCCCAGCCGTGATCGCTGAAGAACTGGGTGCACTGGCTTACGATGCCCGGCTGGTCCCGGATCAGGATCTCGGCGTTGGCGCTGATGTCGTATTGCAGCGACTGGTGGCGCTCGGTGCGTTTCATCATGGTGATGAGGTCCCACTCCTGACTGCGCAGGGGCAGGCTTATCTCGAGCTGCATCAGGCTGTTCCAGTCACCGGACAGCAGCATGATGAAGGTGAATTCATTGCCGAAGATGCCAAGACGGCTGTCGACAATGTTGCAGCCACAACCACTGACGTGGCGGGTGACCTCATTGACGATGCCAGGCCTGTCCGTGCCGATGGCCGTTACGACCAGGTAATGAGTCATAAATCTTCTCTCGTCCATTAGCGGGTGGCGAATGCGGGCGGCGGGCACGTCGACCGAAGGGATCTGGCCCGCGCGGCCGCGTGGCGACCCTGCTGAGAATCTCGTTGTGGCAAGCGTCCTGCCGGGTGGTGGCGGCCCGGTTCCGGCGCCAGTTTCCGGCGCTTGCGCACGGCTGTTTGTGCCGGATGGTAACACGGCTTGGCCGTGGCCTCCCTTGTTTTTCCAAGGGGGCAGCTTTACCATAACGCCCCTGAAAATCGGGAGAAATATCCATGTTGCGCGGTAGTATTGTTGCCCTCGTTACCCCCATGCTGGCTTCAGGTGAAGTCGATTGGGCCAGTCTTGCCAATCTGGTCGAGTATCATGTCAGCGCCGGAACCAGCGCCATCGTCGCGGTGGGGACCACGGGGGAGTCGGTGACCCTGAGCGAGCAGGAGCACATTGCCGTCGTGGAGAAAACCGTGGCACTGGCCGCCGGACGCATCCCGGTCATCGCCGGCTGTGGTTCCAACAATACCGCCCATGCCGTCGCCCTGGCCAAGCGCTTAGCCGAAACCGGCGTGGTGGCGGGTCTCTCGGTCACACCTTATTACAACAAACCCACCCAGGAAGGTCTCTATCGTCACTATTGTGCGATCGCCGAGGCTAGTGGTCTGCCCCAAATTCTTTATAATGTGCCCGGTCGTACCGGTTGCGATCTCAAACCGGAAACGGTAGCCAGACTGGCCAGGGTGCCCGGCATCATAGGCCTGAAAGAGGCCACCGGGGATCTGAGCCGTACACCGCTGCTGCGTGAGCTGTGTGGTGCGCAATTCGCACTTTATAGTGGCGATGATGCCAGTGGATGTGATTTTATGCTGCAAGGCGGTGACGGTGTCATTTCGGTCACCACCAATATTGCAGCGGCCCAGATGGCCGACATGTGTCGTGCTGCGCTGGCCGGCGATGCCGGGCGGGCGCATGACATCAACAATCGATTGATGCCGTTGCATCAGACTCTGTTCTGCGAACCGAGCCCCATCCCGGTGAAATGGGCCTGCGCCCAGCTGGGATTGATTGCGACGGCCACCTTGCGTCTGCCGCTCACCGACCTCACTGCCGAGGGCGAACGGGCGATGGCGCGAGCACTGACGACTGCGGAGTTGATGGCGAGTGTTTAAAGCAAATGGAAAGGGAAATGCAGTGCGCCTGGTGCTGAGCGTGGCGACCGTTGCCGTGCTGGCAGCCTGTAGCTCACCCCAGGAACGCAAGATGGCCAACCGTGGTTTCGAGTACGAGGATGCCCGCCTTGAAGGCCGTGCTTTCCTGGTGCCGGCCGGGTTGAGTACCCCCGCCTTTAACAGCAGTTTCGACATTCCGCCCCTGCCAGAGAGCAGCCGTGACGGTGCCCTCGGGGCCAAGGTGGATGTGCGTCCGCCCGCCCAGCTGCTGACCGTGGTACCGGGCAGCCAGGTGGTGACCAATGCCGGTGAACCTACCATGGCCTTCTATGCCCTCAGCACCTCCCAGAGCGTGGAGCGCGATACCTGGGCCTTCCTGATGAACTTCCTCGCCCAGTACAAGGTCACCACCGAGAAGCTGGACCAGCAGGCCGGCGTGTTGCAAACCGGCTGGTTTGACAACACCAAGGCGCTCGACGGCTGGAGCGAAGAGGACGACGACTTCGTCATTCGCCAGCGCTACCAGTTCACCCTGCGCAACGATCCCCAGCGCCACGCCGTCAACATGTCGGTCCGGGTGCTGGATCACGAGGAGACCATCGATGGCGAGACCAGCAAGGAGCTGACCCCGGCCGATGCCCAGCGCTACGCGACCCGGGCCCTCAACCAGTTCTCGCTCTACTACGACAAGCAGCTCAAGTCCCGCGAACAGCACAAGGCCAACGATGGCATGGGGCTGGAACTGGGTCTGGACAACAACGAGCTGAGCGCCTGGATCGTTGACGGCTCGTTTGACCAGGTGTGGCGTCGTCTCAATCAGGTGCTGCCGGCCTACGGCTTCACCATCAAGGATACCCAGCAGTCGCTGGGCTGGATCGACGTGGAGTACGACGAGCCGGGCAGCGAGTTCTGGAAGGCCAAGGGCAGCGAGCCGTTCAAGCTGGACGAAGACAAGTATCGCTTCCAGCTTGGCGAGATGGCGGGGGGCAAGACCTCCATCACCCTGTTCGACAAGGACAAGAAGCCCGTGTCGTCCGGTGTCATCTCCCAGATGTACATCAGCCTGTCCGAGGCGTTCGCCAAGGGTCTGGCTGACCAAGCTGCAAAAACAGAATAGAAACAGGGGCCTTGTGCCCCTGTTTTGTTATGTTAACCCCCCACAAACAGGAAGTGTTATTAGCCATGAGTCTTGCAGACCAAGTATTGGCGGTGAACGATGATTTGCCGATCCGTACCGATAAACCCGTCCATTCCGGTAAAGTGCGCAGCGTCTACTGGCTGACCGCCGCAGACAGTGCCCGCCTCATCCGCGAGAAGGGTTACGACGTGCCGGCGGATGCGCCGCTCGCCATCATGGTGATCAGCGACCGGATCTCGGCCTTCGACTGCATCTGGCAGGGTGTGGACGGGCTCAACGGTGTGCCGGGCAAAGGGGCTGCGCTCAACGCCATCTCCAGCCACTGGTTCAAGCTGTTCAAGGAGAAGGGGCTGGCCGACAGCCATATCCTGGACATCCCCCATCCCTTCGTCTGGATCGTGCAAAAAGCCCGTCCCGTGATGATCGAGGCGATCGCCCGCCAGTACATCACCGGCTCCATGTGGCGTGCCTACAAGGATGGCGAGCGCGAGTTCTGCGGCATCACCCTGCCGGAAGGACTGAAAAAGGATCAGAAGCTGCCGGAGATCCTCATCACCCCCTCCACCAAGGGCGTGCTGAAAGGGCTGGACGGCGTGCCGGAAGCCGATGACGTCAACGTCTCCCGTGCCGACATCGAACGCCACTACCAGGGCTTCAACTTCAGCAAGCCGGCCGACATCGACCGCTACGAAGTGCTGCTCAAAGAAGGCTTCAACGTCATCAGTGACGCGCTGGCCGAGCTGGATCAGGTCTTCGTCGACACCAAGTTCGAGTTTGGCTACGTCCAGGATGCCGCCGGCAACGAAAAGCTGATCTACATGGATGAAGTGGGCACCCCGGACAGCTCCCGCATCTGGGACGGCGCCGCCCTGCGCGACGGCCAGATCGTCGAGAAGTCCAAAGAGGGCTTCCGCCAGTGGCTGCTCAATCACTTCCCGGATCCGGACATCCTGCTGAACAAGCACCGCATGCCCGAGCGCTTCTCCCTGGCCCGCGACAACAAGTTGCCGACCGAGGTGATGATGGACATCTCCAACACCTACGTGGGGATCGCAGAGAAGATCATCGGTCAGCCGCTGGTTCGCAGCGCCAATCCGAAGCAGGAGATCATCGAGGTGCTGCGCGAGCAGTACGGGCTGATCGACTGAGGCGTACCGCCTTTTTTACTGTCGTAAAAACAAACGTTTGCCACCTGCCGGTACGGCAGCGGTCACGGAACGGGCCCCATCAAGGGGCCCGTTTTTGTTGCCGTGCCGACTGGGCGGCAGAAGGGCGGTGATCAGCCGTTGACCCTGAACACCTGGCCGGTCTGTACGCCCAGTACCGATTTCTGGTAGGCCTGCGCCACCCTGGCGGCGGGCACGGGGACGAAGCCCGGGAAGAAGCTGGCGTATTTATCCATCGACTCCTCCAGCACGGTCGGGCTCACCACGTTGATGCGCAGGCCCCGCGGCAGTTCGCAGGCGGCCGCCTTGACGAAGTGCTCGACGGCGCCGTTGATGGTGGTGACGCTGGCGCCCCAGTTGATGGGCTCCTCGCTCAGGATACCGCTGATCAGGGTGATGGAGCCCTTGTCGTTGAGGTGGGGGATGGCGGCGCGGGTCAGGTTGATCTGGCCCATCAGCTTGCTCTGGATACCCAGCTGCCACTCTTCATCGGTCATCTCGGTCAGGGCGTTGAACGCGGCGCTGCCGCTGGCCACTACCAGCGCATCGAACTGCCCCAGCTTGGCAAACAGCCCCTTGATGGAGGCGGGATCGCGCATGTCGACCCTGGCATCCCCCTGGCTGTGGCCGACCCGGATCACCTGGTGATCCTTGGCAAGCAAGTCGCTGACGGCGGAGCCGACGGTGCCGGAGGCACCCACAATCACAATCTTCATCTGTTTCACTCCTGGTTGGGATGTGTTGATTCTAGCGCGATGAAAAGGGAGAAAAAGCGCGTAAAATAAACCCATTGTTTCCAAATTGGAGCTAATGATGGATATCGCCCATCTGGCCAGTTTCTACGAAGTGGTACAAAGGGGCAGTTTCTCCGCCGCCGCCGATGCGCTGGGGGTGAGCAAGGGGATGCTGAGCCGTCATGTCAGTGCGCTGGAGTCCTCTCTCAATGCCCAGTTGCTGCAACGCACCACCCGCCGGCTCAGCCTGACCGAGGCGGGCTCGACCCTCTACCAGCAGGCGGGGGAGATCTTCGCGCTGGCCCGTCAGGCGGAGCAGGATATCCAGGCCCTGACCGAAGAGGATGGCGGCCGGCTGCGCTTCACCTGCCCGATCAGCGCCGGCGATCGCATGGTGAGTGAGCTGCTGGCTCGCTTCGCCGAGCTTTGCCCCGGGGTTGCGGTCGAGCTCAACTTCACCAATCAGATGGTCGACATGAGTCAGGGTGAGCATGATATCGCCTTGCGCGCCATGAGCGAGGTGCCCGACAACCTGGTGGCCATGCCGCTGGGCCGGCTCAGGGATGTGGTGGTGGCGAGCCCTACACTGGTGGCACGGGAGGGCAAGCCGGCCACCCCTTATGAGCTCAGCGGGCGTGCCTGCCTGCTCATGGGGAGCAACCCGGCCTGGGAGCAGTGGCACTTCAGCCGGGAGGGGGAGGAGGCGCATATCCTGGTGCAAGGCAAGGTGCGGGCCAATCACTACAGCACGGCGCTGCAGCTGGCCCGGGCGGGGTTGGGCTATGCCAAGTGTCCGCTGGTTGCGGTGGATGCCCTACTGGCGGCGGGGGAGCTGGTGACCGTGCTCGATGGGTGGCACAGCGGCCTGCACCCGCTTCATATCCTGCATGCCCAGCAGCGGCGAGTGCCGCGCAAGATCCGGCTGTTCAAACAGGTGCTGGCCCAGTGGTTTGCCGAGCGGCCCCACTACCTGCTCTGAACTGCCGTTATTTTTCTGTCATCTTCGGCTGCTAGCCTGCGCCCATCAACGCGATCAGGAAGATGAACGAAGATGAAGGGTTGTCGATATCGAAATGGTGTGTCGCTGCTGTGCGCCGCACTGGGCATGAACATGATGCTGGGCACAGGCTCGGCGCATGCTGCGGTTGAGGTGACGGTGCCGGCGGATTTCCAGATCCTGGCGGTGAGCGCTGGCACCCTGCACGACGAGCAGCACGCCACCCTGCCGGATGGCGAGCAGCAGCTGCTGGTGCGTTATGAAGGGGTGATCCCGAGTCGCAGCAGCAGCGAGAATGACCGCCAGCTGCGCTCCGCGCCTCAGGTGCTGCGCTATCAGGCCAGCCAGCAACAATTACAGCTGGTCGCCAACTTGCCGAGTGATGAGCGGGGCATGGCGCAGTATGCCAAGTCTCCCGTCATGGGGCTGCAGGCCGACGGCAAGGTGATGGCGAGCGAGCAGGATGCGCTGGTGACCAGCGGCATGCTGATCGGCATGGACTGGCGCGCCAAGCTGGCCGAATACAACCAGCGCGGTGGCAAGGCGGCGCTGACGGCGGCTTCTGTTTCTGCACTTCCTGCGGCCGTGGTCGCCAGCGAGATTGCGCCGGTAGCGGCCAGCGAGCTGGAGGGGCAGTTGCAGCAACTCTTCCTCAAGGCGGATCCGGCCCTGCGCAAGCGCTTTGTCAGCTGGGCCGTGCCGCGGCTTTAAGTTTGCCGTCCGTTGCAGTAACGTGGGGGCTCTCATCGTGTCTAGCGCCCATCTTATTGCAACGAGGTCTTCATGTTTGAATTGCACAGTCGCCTGCAGGCGGATACCCGCCTGCTCGGCGATCTGCCTCTCTGCCGCGTCCTGCTGGCCAAGGACAGCCAGTATCCCTGGCTCATCTTGGTGCCGAGAGTGGCCAATCTACGGGAAATCCACCACCTGGCGCCGGCCCAGCAACAGCAGCTGATGCAGGAGTCCTGCGCGGTGGCGAACCTGATGGAGCAGGCGCTGCGCCCGGACAAGATCAACGTGGCGGCGCTCGGCAACCTGGTGCCCCAGCTGCATCTGCACCACGTGGCCCGTTTCAGTACCGACAAGGCCTGGCCTGGCCCCATCTGGGGGGCTCATCCCTCCTTGCCCTATGATGAATCGACCCTGCAGCGGGAAGCCGCCGGCTGGCGACTCAAGCTGGCCAATCTGGCCGGATTCACTCCCCTTGAAACTGACAGTTGAATCAAGTGAGAGGCGGCTCGCTATTTCGACGCCCGGGCCGCGCTATCTGTTAGAGTTATGGTATAGATAAGCCCATTTTCGATGTTCAGGAAGGTCCCATGATAGTGACAAGAGCCGACGATGATACCGTATTGACCACAGAGGACGTGCTGTTGAGCCTGTGCCATTCGGTGACGGATGTATTGAGTGCGGCAACCCAGAGTCAGGTGCGTTTCTCCGGCATGGTGCAGCGGATCAGCAAGACCTGCCTCAAGCCGGATATCGGCTGCTTCGTGCTGTTTGACGGCGGCTTCTCCGGCCTGGTGGTGATCAACTTCTCCGCCTCCGCCGCCATGGAGCTGTACGAGAGCTACATGCTCAGCATGGGGCTCTCCAAGGAAGATCTCGCCATCTCCCACACCTCGGACGAGGTGAGCAACGTCATGGGCGAGCTGATGAACCAGATCGTCGGCAGCTTCACCGTCAAGGTGGGCCGGGATCTGCAGACCCACATCACCCAGAACCAGCCCAAGATGCTGGCCCTCAACAAGCAGGTGATGCTGAGCGTCGATACCAACCTCGACAGCCCGGAGTCGCGCCGGGTCACTTTCTTCACCGCCCGCAACAACATCTTCTATCTGGAGCTGGCGATGGACAAAACCGAGTTCATCCGCATCCACAACGATGGCATGGATCAGGAAGAGCTGGATCCCGATGCCCTGATCGCCCAGACCAAGCGCGAGTCTGCCCAGCCGGCTCCGGCCGCCGCCCCGGTAGCCAACGATCACGACGATCTGCTGGACTCCCTCGGGATCTGATTTTCCCGCCGTCCGCAATGCACGAGGCCACCCATGGGGTGGCCTCGTTTGTTGGTGCTGCTCGCCGCTAGAAGTTGTAGAGCAGACCCGTGCTGAAACGGGTGGACTGGCTGTCGTAGAAGTCGATGTCCGAGTCGGCATTGGAGTAGGCTGCGGTGAAGGTGGCGGCCAGGGCCTTGACGCCGAACAGGTTGTGCCAGAAGAAGGTACCGTTGACGGCGAATTCGTCCGCGTCGGCATGCTGGCCGAAGATGGGGTTCGCCTCGTCGTACTTGCGCTTGCCGGTGTAGAGGTTGCTGACGAAGGACCACTGGGGGCCGCGCTTGGCGTAGGTCAACTTCAGGCCGGTGTTCTTGAAGCTCTCGGCGCTGCCGTCCAGGCGAGCCTCCTTGTAGAGGATGGCCGGCTCCAGCAGCTGGTTGCCGCCGAAATGGAACTGGTAGGAGAGCTCCATGTCGTGCACCTTGCCGTTGCGATCCAGCATGCCGGCGTAGTGGGTGCCGTGGCTCTGATCATACTGCTGGCCGCTGCGCTCCTCGTCCATGTCCACCTCCCGGGTTGTCAGGTTGCCGTAGAAGTTGCTGCCCCAGATCTTGTCCCAGGCGAAACGGGCCCCTTTTGACTTCAGATCGGTCGAGCTGCGGTCCACGCCGGTGGCGAAGGGATCGCTCCACAGCTCCACCGGCATGACGTTGAACACCAGCGAGGTGGCGACTATGCCCTTGTCGCCCATCTCCTGGCGCAGGCCGAGCTGCTGGGTGAAGTCGAAACGCACCGCATCCTGGATCAGGTTGCCGAGGAAGATCTGGGTGCGGGTATCGGCGAAGGTATAGCGGATGTCGGCGTTGAGCAGCGGCGTCAGGCCGCTCTCGCTGTCGGGCGAGCCGAGATCATTGATACGGCTGTGGTTGTCATCGCCCGCGTAGAAGTTGGACTGGTAGCTGACGGCGTTGACCCCGCCCAGCAGAAAGCCGGACCAGCCTGACTGCTTGGGGATCTCGCCCAGGTCGGCGTGGGCGGCATTGGCTGCCAGCAGGCCAAGACTCAGCAGGGTGAGATTGCGCATCGATGAGACTCCTGAATTATCAGTTGGTTGAATTGAACGGCCTGGCATTATAGCCAGCCAGGCTTAATCCGGGCTGACCGAATTGACTCCGGCATGCTACCCCAGCGGGCGGAGGAGGTTAATCGATAATTTATCGTGCGACGGCAGAAGAGTTCGGCGCGTCGTGCTGGTATTCTGTTCGGCGAATATCGGGGAGAAAACAATAAGATGAAACAAATAAAATCCTGGGCGCAATATTACGTCGACCTGATGACCAAGCTGGGGCTGGTGCGATTCAGCATGTTCCTGGCCACCGGCATCATAGTGCTGGCCGTCTCCATCCAGATGGGGGTCACTCTGTTTCTGCGTGGCACCGTGGATATCGTCGATCTGGTGCGCTCGGTCTTCTTCGGCCTGCTGGTCACCCCCTGGGCCGTCTATTTTCTCTCCATCGTGGTGGATCAGCTGGAGGACTCCCGCCAGCGGCTGACCCGCATGGTGCGCAAGCTGCAGGACATGCGCGAGCGGGATCTCGAGCTCAACAGCCAGCTGCAGGAGAACATCAGCCGCCTCAACGCCCAGATCGCTGAGACCAACCGGGCCGAGACCCTGCGTCAGCAGGCCATCGAGGATCTGGAGAACGAGGTGTTCCAGCGCGAGAAGGCCCAGCTGCACCTGGGCGAGCGCACCGCCCTGCTGCGCTCCTTCATCGACTGCTCCCCCGATCTGGTCTACTACCGCAACGAAGACGAGCAGTTCTCCGGCTGCAACCGCGCCATGGAGGAGCTGACCGGCAAGGTGGAGGCGGAGCTCATCGGGCTGACTCCGTTCGACGTCTACAAGCACGACATTGCCAGCAAGGTGGTGGAGACCGACAAGCAGGTCTTCGCCAGCAATGAGCCGCTCACCTATGAGCAGTGGCTGGAGTACCCAGATGGCCGCAAGGCCTACTTCGAGTTGCGCAAGGTGCCCTTCTTCGACCGCTTCGGCAAGCGGCTCGGCCTGCTCGGCTTTGGCCGCGACATCACCGAGCGCAAGCAATACCAGGACAAGCTGGAGAAGGCGAGCCGCGACAAGACCACCTTCATCTCCACCATCAGCCACGAGCTGCGCACTCCCTTGAACGGCATCGTCGGCCTGAGCCGGATGCTGATGGATACGCCGCTCGATCCCAAGCGGCATCAGCAGCTCAAGACCATTCACCTGAGCGCGGTGACGCTCGGCAACATCTTCAACGACATTATCGATCTGGACAAACTGGATCGGCGCCGGTTGGAGATTGCGCCGACCCGCATCGATCTGCCCGCCTTCCTCGACGAGCTGGAGACGCTGTCGCGCATCCAGGCGGAGCAGAAGGGGCTCTATCTGCACTTCGATCGGGATGGCGAGGTGCCACAGTTCGTGATGGCGGACGGCACCCGGTTGCGCCAGGTGCTGTGGAATCTGGTGGGCAATGCGGTGAAGTTCACCGACGAAGGTGGGGTGACGGTACGCTGCCTCGCCCATGCCGCCGACGCGCCGGGCAAGCTGGCGCTGCACTTCGAGGTGGAGGATACCGGCATCGGCATTCCGCGCGCCCAGCAGGAGAAGATCTTCGCCATGTACTATCAGGTACAGGGCAAGAAGCACGCCACCGGCACCGGCATCGGGCTGGCGGTTTCCCGCCAGCTGGTGCAGGCGATGGGCGGCCAGCTTTACGTGGACAGCGATCCGGGCGAGGGGTCCTGCTTCACCGCCGAGCTGGAGGTGGAGTGTATCGAAGGAGAGGTTGCCGTCCCTGAGCCCGAGATGCCGTCCCTCGACATCCTGCTGGTGGAGGACGTCGAGCTCAACGTGACCGTGGCCTGCGCCCTGCTGAGCAAGCTTGGCCACCAGGTCAAGGTAGCGCGCGATGGCGCCCAGGCGCTGGCCATGGCCAACCCGGATGATTTTGACTTGATCCTGCTCGACATCCAGCTGCCGGACATGACGGGGTTTGATGTGGCGGAACAGCTGCTCGCCCGCTACGGCGAAAGTTTGCCGCCCATGGTGGCACTCACCGCCAACGCCACCGGTGATCGCCAGTACTACCGGGATCGCGGCATGCAGGATGTGATCAACAAGCCGCTCGGCTCGAAGGCGGTGCGGGAGGTGATTGGTCACCTGTTTGCCGCTCTGGCCGGGGACGAGGCGGACGAGCAGGCCGACACCGTTAGCCAGGATGCGCTGCTGGACCTGCCCTTCCTCACCGATTATGCCGATACCGTGGGCAAGCCGGTGCTGCTCTCCAGCGTCGATCTGTTCGAGAAGATGATGCCCGACTACATGGCGGTGCTCGACTCCAACATGATTGCCCGGGATCAGGCCGGCGTGGTGGAGGAGGCGCACAAGATCAAGGGGGCGGCGGGCTCCATCGGCCTGCGCCGGCTGCAGCAGACGGCCCAGCTGATCCAGAGCCCGGATCATCCGGCCTGGTGGGAGAATGTGGAAGACTGGATTGAGACGCTGCGCCGGGAGTACCCGGGCGATATCGCCCGCTTGCGGCGCTGGTTGCTCTCATAAACGCGCTGCGCTGGCAAGGAGCTGCAACATGTATAGCCGTTTGATTACCCCCGAGCGGATCCACCCCTGGGGTGACGAAGAATTGCTGGAGGCGACCGAGCAGGATCGCGCCCGCATCGTGCAGGCGGCGCCGGTGCGCCGGCTGCAGCAGAAGACCCAGGTCTTCCCACTCGACGTGAAGGCCTCGGTGCGCAGCCGACTGACCCACTCGCTGGAAGTACAGGAGACCGGTCGCCAGATCAGCCGCCGCGTTCTGGCGGCCCTGCCGGCAGGCGCTGTGTGCGAGGGGGCCTTCGTCAATCTGGTGGAGATGTCCTGCCTGTTGCACGACGTCGGCAACCCGCCGTTCGGCCACTTTGGCGAGCAGGTGATGAGCCAGTGGCTGGCGCAGGAGCTGGACGGCCTGTTTGTCGCTGCTCTGGGCAAGGCGCCCAGCCCGCAGTGGGCCGAGCTTCGCCAGGATCTGCTGGTGTTTGATGGCAATGCCCAGAGCCTGCGGCTGGTACACAGCCTGCACGAGTTGAATCTGACCCTGGGGCAGCTGGCGGCACTGTGCAAATATCCACAGCAACCGCCGGCGGGCCGGCAGGCAACCCCCTACTATGGCCAGCATCATGGCTGGAGCAGCAAGCGCGGCATCTTCTTCAGCGAACAACCCCTCTACAGCGCCCTCGGCCAGAGCCTGGGGCTGGCCGCCGGCTGTCGTCACCCGCTGGTCTACATCATGGAGGCGGCGGACGACATCTCCTACTGCATCGCGGATCTGGAAGATGCGGTGGATCGGCGCATCCTCGGCCTCGGCGAGCTGCTGCAGGCGCTGCGGGAGGCGGATGGCGGTGACTACATGGCGGCGTTGCTGAGTGCGGCCGTCGACTCGGATCGCGGCTTCTTTCCCCATTTCCGCCAACGGCTGACCCGGGATCTGGTGGCGCTGGCCGCCAGCACCTATGTGAGCGAGCACGCCCAGATCCTGAGCGGCGCCTATCCTCAGGCCCTGCTGCACGGCCAGGCGCCGGCGGCGCGGGTGCTCGACATCCTCAAGCGGGTCGCTCGCGAGCTGGTGTTCATGCGTCCCGAGGTGGAGGCGCTGGAGCTGGAGGGCTATGCCGCCTTGCGCGGCGTGCTCTCCACCTACGCCTGCCTGCTGGCCCTGCCTGCTGCCCAGTTCGAACGCCTGCTGGCGGGGCAGGGGGGCAGCGAGCTGTTCTTTGCCCGCCGGCTTTACCATCGCCTGTCGGCCCGCCATCTCAAGGCCTACCGACTGGCGGTGGCCAGCCGGGATCCCCGTTTTGCCGAGGAGGCGGAGCAGGAGTGGTATTACCGGGTGCGGCTGCTGCTGGATTACGTGAGCGGCATGACGGATACCTATGCGCTGGAGGAGTTTCGGCTGCTGTCCGGGATCTGAGCGGGACGGCGTCAGGCTCTCTGTTCCGGATGAGTATTGATAGATGACTCACCTCCCCATATGGGGGGTGAGGTTCTTGTATAAAATTCGGTCTTTTTTTAGACTGTGGCAACTTGTTCAACTTTCACACGGTAAGGAGACGGATATGCAACATTCAATGTTAAACGTTGCGTTCGACCGCTGCATCAGCAGCGCGAAGACTCGTGCTCTTTTTCTGCCGCGTGGAGGAAACAGGTAACACCTGCTTTTCATCACCCGCGGTTGTCCCGCAGGGTGATCTCTTCTCTCCGGGGGAACCGCACGTTCAACTGGAGAATATTATGTCTATCGAACTGACCCTGCTGCGCACCGTCGAAACCCTGGTCCAGAAACGGATCACCCGGCTGGAACGCCGCACCCGTTATCTGCACCTGTCGCCCGCCCTGCTCAAAGACATCGGTCTGGAAGGGCAAAATGTGCAGATCGCCCACATCCGTGAGCAGGAGTATCAAACCGGCTTCCGGCTTGGGAACCGAATAACCTGATAAGGTGGGGCCTGGCCCCCTTCTTGCATAAAAATGGCAGGCATTAGCCTGCCATTTTTCGTATCCGCACGAGTTCTGTTGCGAATTTTTATTCGCACATTTTGCCAAAATCCCTATGATCGCTCTCCGATCTGTTCAGGAGTCATCCATGCTGCGCCTCTGTTATCGCGCCATTCTGTTGTGCTGGTTTGCTTGCTGGAGCCATGTGGCTGCGGCAGAAACCTCTCTGGACAAGGATCAGCTGGGACTGACGGAGCGGCTGTGGCTCGCCTCGCGCAATGACCTGGTGGTGGGCATGCCCTCGATGGCCTGGCCCCCCTACATCTATACCAATGGCCGGGGCGGCTTCAACGGCCCGCTCGACGACTTTGCCAACCAGATTGCCGGCCGGCTGGGGCTGACCGTGCGCTACAAGACCTATCCCTACTATGCCGATGCCCAGCAGGCGCTGCTCGATGGGGAGGTGGACATGCTGATCGGCGTGACGCCCAGCCAGTCGCGTCAGGAGAAGATGCGCTTTACCTCGGATCTGATGACCCTGCCGCGCGCCGTCCTGCTGACGCGGGAAGAGGGGGAGCCGACCCTGGCCGCGGCACGCCAGTTGCGCTGGGTGTGCGAGCACGGCTTCAGCTCCTGCGAGGAGCTGACCCAGCTCGGGATGACCCAGCTGACCGAGGCGGACAGCAGCGACGAAGCCGTCTTCATGGTCAAGAAGGGGCTGGCGGATGCCTATCTCTCCGATCTGCCCTCGCTGATGCGGCTGCAGCGCCTGCAGCCGCAGACCGGGCTCAAGGTGATCACCCCGGAGTGGGTAACGGATACCTCGCTGGCCATGGCGGTGAGGCTGGACAATCAGGGGCTGCGCGATCTGCTGGAGCTGGCCCTCAACGACATGTCGCTGGATGAGCGCCGCCGCATTCTGGAGACCGGCGGTATCGTCGACTACGAGCTGGCCAACGGCCCTCGCCAGATAGTGTTCAACCAGAGCGAACTGGACTGGCTGGCCCGCCACCCGACCCTGCGCTTCGGGGTGGCTCCGGACTGGCCGGCGGTGAGCGAGATCGATGGCAATGGCCAGCTCAAGGGCTTCATCGCCGACCTGCTCAAGCTGGTGAGCCTGCGATCCGGCCTGCACTTCAGCCTGGTACCCACCAGCAGCTGGGCCGAGACCCAGAGCCTGCTGCAGGCGCGCAAGCTGGATTTCATTCCGGCCATCACCCCGACTGCCGAGCGGCGCCAGTACGCCCTGTTTACCCCCGACTACGCCTTCATCCACCGGGTGATTGCCGCCAGGCAGGGGAGTGAAGAGCTGGCCAGTCTCAACGAGCTCAAGGGACGCCGGGTGGGGATCGTCGGCGGCTCGGTGGAGGAGCTGGTGCTCAAGGAGGTGGGCGCCAACCCTGTGGCGGTGAGCAGCGACACCAAGTTGCTGCCCCTGCTGGACGGGCACCAGGTCGACTATGTGCTGATGAGCATGACTACCCTGGAGCAGGCACTGCAGAAAGGGTTTAACAACCGCTACCAGGTAGTGTTTTCCGGCAACGAGCTGAGGGTGCCGGTCGCCATGGCGGTGCATCAACAGGATCCCATGTTGCAGCAGATCCTGACCAAGGTGCTGCTCTCCATCCGGCCGGAAGAGATGACCAAGCTGGAGCACAAGTGGCTGACTCTGACCATCCAGACCGGCATCAATCCGACCACGGTGGCGCTCTGGTCCGCCTTAGGGCTGGGGGCCTTCCTGCTCTGCGTGCTGCTGTTCATGGGCTGGAACCGGACCCTGCGTCGCCAGATAGTGCAGCGCCAGCTGGCCGAGCACAAATTGAACGAGCAGCTGACGTTTGTGCAGACCCTGCTCAACTCCCTGCCCAACATGGTGGTGCTGCGGGATCGCGAGCAGCGCATCACCCTGTGCAACCGGGCCTATCGGGATGCCTTCATCGGCGACCCGATGAAGGAGGGGGGCGACGATCTGGACCGCATGCCGGCCAGAGAGCGGGCTCGGGTACTGAAAGAAGAGCAGGAGGTGTGGCAGAGCGGCGCACAACTGGAGGGGGCGGGCAACAGCCGCCGCCAGGATGGCTCCATGTTCCACGTCATCTATACCAAGCGCCCCTACACCTCCCCGGATGGAGACATGCTCGGTGTCTTGACCGTGCTGACCGACGTGACCCGCATCAAGGAGGCCGAGGCGCGGGCCCGCAAGGCGGAGACCCGCCTCACCCAGATCACCGACAGCATGCCAGGCATCGTCTATCAGTACCTCTGGATCGGACCCGGCAAGGGACGCTTCCTCTATGCCTCGCAGGGGGCGAGCGAGATCCTGGGGGCCAGCCGGCAGGAGATGCTGTCGGCCGAGTCGGGGGGGGAGGTGTTCGGCTTTACCGAGGAGGCGCTGCAGGACTTCGTCAGCAAGGTGGCCAACCATGCTCAGACCCTGGCCCCTCTCGATCTCGAGGTAAAGGTGGAGCGGCCTGAGGGGGCGCGCTATCTGCAGGTGCGCGGCAGTTTCGTGCCGCAGGAGGAGGGGCACCTGATCCTCAACGGGGTGATCCAGGACATCACGGCCCTCAAGCGCCAGGAGCACGAGCTGAGGGAGGCGCGGGCCTATGCCGAGCAGGCGATGCAGGTGCGCAGCCGCTTCCTCGCCACCATGAGCCACGAGCTCAGAACCCCCATCTCCGGCATGCATGGCATGCTGGAGCTGCTGCAGATGAGCGAGCTGAACGAGGATCAGCGTTACCTGCTGCGCAACGTGGTGACCTCCACCAACAACCTGCTCTATCTGGTCAACGATGTGCTCGACTTCTCCAAGATAGAGGCGGGCCAGCTGCAGCTCCATTATCAGGAGTGCCGGCTTGCCTCCGTCATCTGTGACGTGATCCGCGGCCATGCCACCCTGGCCCATGGTAAGGGGCTCAGAGTGACGCTGGACTGGGGCACCGAGGTGCCGGATCAGGCCCGCATCGATGCGGTGCGGGTGGGTCAGGTGCTCTCCAACCTGCTCAACAATGCGGTCAAGTTCACCGAGCGGGGCGAGATCCGCATCCAGGTGGGTCTGCAGGCCGAGCGACTGGCCATCACGGTCAGCGACACCGGCATCGGTATCGCCGAAGAGAAGCAGGATCGCCTGTTCACCCCGTTCGAGCAGGTGGAGTCCGACATAACCCGACGTTTCGGCGGCACCGGGCTGGGGCTGGCCATCTGCCACCAGCTGGCCCAGAAGATGGGAGGCACGCTGACGCTCGAGAGCAAACCGGGGCACGGCACCCGGCTCACCTTCGAGTTCCCGCTGAGCGAGTGTCAGTGGGATGCCCCGCCGCTGGCCGGCCAGGAGTGGTGGCTGTTTGGCGAAGATGTTGCCTTGCAGAGCGCCATGCAGCGGCTGGGGGCCAGGCTGCATCGTCTGGATCCACAGCAGTGGCAGCAGCCCCTCAACGGCCTGTTGCTGGCGGAGGAGAACTGGCTCGAGCAGGCGCTCGGCAGCGACTGGCTGGGCCATTTACAGCGATCGACCCTCAAGGGCATAGTGCTCTCCCCGCAGGAGGCCCTGCGCGGTCGCATGGGGTCGAGTGCCTGGTGGCGGCTGGGACAATCGCCGCTCTATCCCGACCTGCTGCTGGAGACTTGCCATCAGTTGCTGGGGGAGGCGGCGATCAGCCCGGTGGAAGCCAATGCGCCCAAGTTGCAGGGGCGGGTGCTGGTGGCCGACGATCACCCCATCAACCGCGCCCTGCTGGCCCGCCAGCTGGCGATCCTCGGCGTGGATGCAGAGGTAGTGGATGACGGCGACAAGGCCTTGCGCACCTGGCAGGGGCAGGGATTCGCCCTGCTGCTGACCGACTGCCACATGCCGGCGATGGATGGTTACAGCCTGACCCGGGCGCTGCGAGAGCAGGGGGTATCGGCCCCTGTCATCGGGGTGACGGCCGACACCTCCGAAGAGGCCGGCCTGCAGATGCAGGAGGCGGGCATGAACGACATGTTGTTCAAACCCTATACCCTGGATACGCTGCGGCAGGTGCTGATGCGCTGGCTGCCGGTGAGCAGCCAGGGGCAGGAACCCAGCCTGGCCCCTGCCCCTGCCAGCGAGCAGGGGGAGCGCTGGATCTCGCTGTTTGGCGATGAGGCGGTGGCGCGCAGCATGGCGCGGGAATACCTGGATTCCAATCGCCAGGACGGAGATGACATGATGCAGGCACTGGCCAGGCAGGATACCTATGCCCTGGTGGAGACGGCGCATAGGATCAAGGGGGCTGCCCGCATGGTGGGGCAGCAGGCATTGGCGGAGGAGGCGGCCCGGCTCGAAGCGGCGGCCCGCCTCAAGCAGCTGGACGAGCTCAGCGAACTGAGCCAGACGGTGCTGGCGCTGATGAAGGCTATTACAGGTGAAATTGGATTATGGCTAGATGAACAAGACACAGCATGAGTTGGTGATCATGGTGGTGGAAGATCACGCCTTCCAGCGCAAGGCGTTGATGCACCAGATCCGCGGGCTCGGTTACGCTTCCCTGCTGGAGGCGCAGGACGGGGTGGAGGCGCTGGCCATGTGCCAGCGGCATCAGGTCGACATCCTGTTTTGCGATCTGCGCATGCCGGGCATGGATGGTATGGCGCTGCTGCGCCGCCTCTCCCTCGGTGGCTTTCGCGGCGGCATCATCCTCTCCAGCGCGCTGGAGGATGATGTGGTCGAGGCCGTGCTGCGCATGAGCGCCGCCTATGGCTTGCAGGTGCTGGGGCGCATCGAGAAGCCCTCCAGCCAGCAGCAGATCAGCCAGCTGATCGGGGCCTGGCGCCCGCAGCAGGAGCGAGCCCAAGAGGAAGATGGCCACCGTCTGACCCTGGATGAGCTGAGCCTGGCGCTGGAGCAGGATCAGCTGCTGCCCTGGTATCAGCCCAAGGTGAGCTTCGGCTCCGGCCAGTGGGTCGGCATGGAGGCGCTGGCCCGCTGGCAGCATCCGGAGTACGGCCTCATCTCGCCGGCTCGCTTCATTCCGCTGGCAGAGCACAACGGCCTCATTGATCAGCTGACCGAGGTGATCATCAGCAAATCGCTGCGGGACGGCCACCTGTGGGAGCAGACCGGGCTATCCCTCAACCTCTCGATGAACCTCTCTACCACCTCGCTGATCGAGGGGGATCTGTGCAACACCCTGATCAACCAGTGCCAGCGCTGGAGCATCAATCCCGAGCTCATCACCCTGGAGGTGACCGAGAGCGCGTTCGTGCAGGATCTGGGCAAGTCGCTGGAGGTGCTGACGCGCCTGCGCATGCACGGTTTCGGCCTCTCCATCGATGACTTCGGTACCGGCTACTCCTCCATGCAGCAGCTGGCCCTGCTGCCCTTCACCGAACTCAAGCTGGATCGCTCTTTCGTCGATCACTGCTTTGAGGACCCCTCTCGTTTGGCCATAATAGAGTCAAGCATCGAGCTGGCCCGCAAACTGGGGCTCAAGTCCGTCGCCGAAGGGGTGGAGGATGAACTCACCTGGCGGCTGCTGGCGCGGCTGGGGTGCGACGTGTGCCAGGGCTTCTTCTCTGCCCGGCCCATGCCGCGCGAGGAGTTGATGGGATGGCACGACTCCTGGCGTGAACGGCTACCGGCGCTGCTCGGGGAGTGAATGTCGGGCAGGATGCCCGCAAAGAAACAAGGACGTTCATGAAAATTTCAAGCAAGCTGCTGCTCAGCTTCTGTTTTATCAATCTGCTGGTGATCCTCTCTTCCAGCCTGGTCTACCACCAGCTCGGCCGCATCGGACAGGCCGGCAGCGCTCTGATGGAGCAGGCCCTGCCCGCCCTGCAACGGGATGAGGCCAGCCAGAAGGCGCTGGTGGCGACCATCTCCTCCCTGCGGGCCTATCTCATCCTGGGCAAGGATCCGGCGCAGGCCGACCGCCTCAAACAGGAGTGGGAGGGGGCCTGGCAGGTGATCGAGCATCAGCAGTTCACCGCCGAGCTTGCCCGCTCGCTCAAGGCCTTCAAGACCAGCCAACAGAAGGTGTGGGACATTGCCCAGACCGACGAGAATCTGCCCGCCCATACCTTGATGTTGCAGGAGGCGGGGCCTTTGGCAGAGTCTGCCCTCGATCAACTGCAGTCCTTTGCCAACGAAGAGGTGGCGACCCCGCAGGATCAGCTGCCCGGTGATCGCCGCCTGCTGCTCAAGCAGGTGGGGGATGCCTACAACGGCCTCTCCAATGCCCTCTCCGCCCTGCGTGACTTCCTCATCTCGGGGGATCCGGACTATCGCACCAAATACCAGGACTATTACCAGTTCCACCAGCAGCGGGTGGCCGAGCTGAAGCAGCAAGAGGCCAACTTTACCGAGGCGCAGAAAGGGATCTGGTCGCTGTTCGAGGAGATGTCGGCCCCCTTTGCCGAGCTGGTGGGCCAGGTGATCGAGAAGCGTCAGGCCCCGGACTGGGATCAGGCCAATTACCTGATGGCGACCGAGATTGAACCCGCCCTCGGCCAGCTGGCGACCCAGCTGGCCGGCCAGGTGACCGAGACCCGTGCCGAGGTACAGAGCATGGGCCAGAAGATGACCAGCGCCGGTCAGGCCATCAATCGCACCCTGCTGCTGGCCACCCTGACCGTGATCGTGCTGGGCACCCTGGTGGCGCTGCTGTTCAGCCGCCGCCTGACCCGTGACATCGCCAGCCTGGTGCTGCGGGCCGATCAGGTGGCCAATGGCCGGTTGCCGGCCCGCCCCCTGCCGGTGCAGAGCCAGGATGAGCTGGGCGGGTTGACGGGCTCCATCAACCAGATGTCCGGCCAGCTGCGCCAGCTGGTGGGGGAGATCCAGGGGGCGGTGGGGCAGGTAGACGGGGCCTGCGGTGAGGTGAGCAGCACCACCCGCGCCATCGTCACCGATCTGGCCAGTCAGAATCAGCGGGTCGATACGGTGGCGGCGGCCATCGAGCAGATGTCGGTCAGCACCCGGGATGTGGCGGGCAATATCGCCGAAGCGGCGCGGGCCGCCCAGCAGGCCGAACAACAGACCCGCCAGGGCGGCCACGAGCTGGCCCGCATGACGGCTACCATGCAGCAGATTGCCGCCATGATTGCCCAGGCGAACGAGGCGATGGGCCAGCTCAGCAGCCAGAGCGAGCAGGTGGGACGCGTCACTGAGGTGATCGCCACCATCGCCGAGCAGACCAATCTGCTGGCGCTCAACGCCGCCATCGAGGCGGCGCGGGCCGGCGAGCAGGGGCGCGGTTTTGCGGTGGTGGCCGATGAGGTGCGGCTGCTGGCGAGCCGCACCAGCCAGTCCACCGAGGAGATCAGCCAGACCATCGCCAGCATCCAGCAGCAGACCCGCCAGACCGTCAACACGGTCGGCAGCGGTACCCGGCTGGTGGAGGAGGGGCGCGGCGCCGTCGACTCGGTGACCGCTACCCTGGATGCCATGCTGCAGCTGGTGCAGGACTTGTCGGGTCAGCTGGGAGCCATCGCCACCGCGACCGAGCAGCAGTCTCGGGTGGCGCAGGAGGTGGCGGGCACGGTGGAGGAGATCGCCGGGCTCAGCCGGCAGTCGAGCCAGCGCAGCCAGCAGGGGGAGGAGATAGTGGCCAGGCTGGCGCAGGATACCGGCCGCTTGACGGCGGTGATCAGCCGCTTCGAGCTGGATGCCTGAGGCGGACAAGGCCCATGAAAACGGGGCAGGCCGCTTGGTCTGCCCCGTTTCTTTTCAGCCTTGCTGGCAAGAGATGGTTGCTCTGGCCTGGCGGGTCAGTCCAGCCGGCGGAAGGACTGGTTGTCGAAGCTGCTGCTGGTCTCCTGATTGAGCAGGCTCACCAGCAGGATCGCGCGTTTGTCGCCATCCGGCTCCAGATAGATGGCCTCGAAGCCGGCCAGCGGACCGGATTCTATCAATACCTTGTCGCCCTGGGTCGGCAGATTGGCGTAGCTGGCGCGCGCCTCGTCGCTGTCGTCCCGGCTCATCAGCTGATAGACCAGCTGGCTGTTGATGGCGGTCCACTCCCGCCCGAAGTGGATGATGCGGCTGATGCCGCGGGTGGACTTCAGGGTGACCGGGGTGACCTCTTCCAGATCCACGTAGATGAACAGGTAGTTGGGGAACATGGGCTCCCGCACCGGGACTCGCTTGCCCCGCCGCAGTTTTTCAATTTCCACCATGGGATAGTAGGACTCGATCCCCTGGGCTTCGAGATGGGCGCGGGCGCGGGCCTCTTCTTTTGGCTTGCAGTAGGCCAGATACCATTTTTTCATGTGATGAATATGTTCGTGTTGCCGTGCTCGCCGATATGATAGCGGCAGCAATAAAAAAGGCCACGCATTGCGTGGCCTTTTTTGCCGAGTGAGTGATTACCAACCTTTCACCAGGCCGCCTTTGAACAGTTCCAGCCCTTTCTTGTAGACGTCGTCGGTCTGGAAGGCCTGTACGAACTGTTTGACCTTCTCGTCGTCCTTGTTGTTGTCGCGGGCGACGATCAGGTTGACGTAAGGGGACTCCTTGTCCTCAACAAACAGGCCGTTCTCGGTCGGGGTCAGGCCAATCTGACCGGCGAAGGTGTTGTTGATGATGGCCAAGTCCACGTCTTCCAGCGAGCGCGGCAGCTGGGCAGCTTCCAGCTCGACGATCTTGAAGTTGCGCGGGTTGCTGGCGATGTCCAGCACGGTCGCTTCCAGACCGGCACCCTCTTTGAGCTTCAGCAGACCCTGCTTCTCCAGCAGGATCAGGGAGCGGCCCAGGTTGGTCGGATCGTTCGGCACCGCGATCTGGGCGCCATCTTTCAGCTCGGAGAGGGCCTTGATCTTCTTGGAGTAACCGGCGATCGGGTAGACGAAGGTGTTGCCGACCGGCACCAGCTTGAAGCCGCGATCACGGATCTGGGCATCCAGATAGGGTTTGTGCTGGAAGGCGTTGACGTCAACGCTGCCATCGTTCAGGGCCACGTTCGGGGTGACGTAGTCGGAGAAGTTGACCACCTCGACGGTCAGGCCGTATTTCTCCTTGGCCACTTTGGCGGCCACTTCAACCAGTTCGGTCTCGGGGCCGGCGATGGCGCCCACCTTCAGGGTCTTGTTCTCTTCCTTTTGACCGCAACCGGCCAGTACCAGGGTAGCCAGCAGGGCAGCCGCAACGGATTTGATGCCAAATTTCATAAAACCTCCTGTCAGAAATCGACGATTAACGATGATCACATTTGTTGACCAGGCGCTCACCCGCGCTCTGGATGAGTTGAACCAGCACTACCAGGATCACGACGGTGACCAGCATGACGGTTGGGTCAAAGCGTTGATAGCCGTAGCGAATACCCACATCGCCCAGTCCACCGCCCCCGATGGCACCAGCCATGGCGGAGTAGTTCACCAGCGTGACGAGGGTGATGGTGACGCTGTTGAGGATGCCGGGCAGGGCCTCGGGCAGCAGCACCTTGGTGATGATTTGCAATGGCTTGGCGCCCATCGCCTTGGCCGCTTCCAGCAGGCCGTCCGGCACCTCCATCAGGGCCCCTTCCACCAGGCGGGCGATGAAGGGAATGCAACCGACGGTCAGCGGCACGATGGCGGCGATGGTGCCGATGCTGGTGCCGACGATCAGCCGGGTCAGCGGGATGATGGCGACCAGCAGGATGATGAAGGGCACCGAGCGACCCACGTTGACCACCATGCCCAGGGTACGGTTGAGCAGCGGGTTGGCCAGGATCTGACCAGCCTTGGTCACGTGCAGCGCTACGCCGAGCGGCAGACCGAGCAGGCAGCCAAACAGGGCGGAGGCAAACACCATGATGAGGGTGTCGCCCAGGGCCGTGAACAGCAGATTAATCATTGCTTCGGACATAACCCATTACCTCCAGCTGAATATGGTTGTCGATGAAGAACTGCTGGGTGGCCTCGCACTGGGCCTCATCCCCGAACAGTTCCGCCAGCAGGAAGCCGAACTTGACGCCGCCGGCGTACTCGATGTCGGCGCTCAGAATGCTGATGTCGATGTTGAAGCGGCGGCTCGCCTCCGAGATGAGCGGCGTGTCGACCGTGCTGCCGGTAAAGCCGAGTTTCACCAGCGGATAGCTGGCAGGTACCCGGTCGCTACTCATCCGATCCTGATACTCCTGGGGTACTTCCAGGTGAATGGTGGAGTGGATGAAATCCCGTGCCAGCTGGGTCTTGGCATTGCTGAAGAACCAGGCCACTTCGCCCTGTTCGATCAGCCGGCCGTCGCTGATGATGGCCACTTCGTCGCAGATCCCCTTCACCACGTCCATCTCGTGGGTGATGAGCAGTATGGTGAGCCCCAGCTTGACGTTGATCTCCTTGAGCAGGGTCAGGATCGAGCGGGTGGTCTGCGGGTCGAGGGCCGAGGTGGCCTCGTCGCACAGCAGCACCTTGGGGGCCGGGGCCAGCGCCCGGGCGATGGCGACCCGCTGCTTCTGACCGCCGGATAGCTCGGACGGATAGGCGTGGGCGCGGGCTTCCAGCCCGACCAGCGCCAACAGTTCGGTGACCCGATTCTGGATCTTGTCCTTGCTCCAGCCCGCCAGCTCCAGCGGGAAGGCGATGTTGGCGGAGACGGTGCGGGAGGCCAGCAGGTTGAAGTGCTGGAAGATCATCCCGATCTGGCGGCGAGCCTGGGTCAGATCCCGCTCGCTCAGGGCGACCAGATCCTGGCCGTCGACGATGACCTGGCCATCCGTCGGGCGCTCCAGCAGGTTGACGCAGCGGATGAGGGTGCTCTTGCCGGCACCGGAGGCACCGATCACCCCGAAAATTTTGCCTTGCGGCACATGCAGGCTGACATCACGCAGGGCGTGCACGGCATCACTGCCTTTACCGTAGACTTTGTTGAGACCGATCAACTTAATCATGGATTCTTCCGTGCTAACAGCCTTAAAGCACAGGGCGCTACAGGCGGGTGAATTGGGCAGAGGTTTCACTGGGTTGCTCTGTCATCATGGAGGATGATGCTAAGATGTCTGGATGGCCATGTCAACGCGTGTTTATACATCTAGACGTCTAAAAAAGTACTAAGGATTGCCACTTGTTGACTAAGGCCGACGGTGATCCGGTTCACATCAATATTGTATTTGGCAGTGTAGTAGGATTGCCGAATATCAGATGGTAAATGCACCATTATCACTTCCTTTATTAGTCGTGAGACGGATTCAGCTGCTCATCCTTTTACTCCCCCCGGGTTGGCACAAATCATTCCATTTTGTATCGATCGCTGCTTTCTTGGCCGGCTTCTTGATGCAGCACAACAAGGGCCGTGCTTTGGCTTGGCTTGCAATTGCCTGTTTTTTATACTGAATGGGCACGACATACAGGAGGGCAACCTGATGCGATTTCAACAAATCAAAGACTTGCTGCTCTATCTGGAGCAGGTGCATCACCAGCTTGGACTCTGTTACGGGCGCCTCATGACCCAGGTGGATGGCGAGCGCAGCCGGCTGCTGCTGGTCTATCTGCAGCAGCGGGAGGAGGCGGCGGGTACCCAGCTGGATGACTACCTGAGCGAACTTGGCGAAGGGGTGAAGGAGACCTGGCTGGAGCGGGGCTTCAGCGAGGATCTGCTGCCCGGGATCCGGCGCCTGAGCCTGCCCGCCATGGCCCAGACCCAGGACATAGTGCAGCTGGTGTGCCGGCAGGAGGAGAAACTCATCGGCGAGCTCAGCCATCTGGCCCGGGAGTGTCCGACCGAGGAGACGGTGCGGCTGCTCGGTGGCCTGGCCACGCAGGAGCAGACCCGCCTGACCCGGTTGGTGCACGGCGCCCATCGGCTCGACGACCTCTAGGGGATGGCCGCCGTCGGCTGAGATGTGCGGCGCGTAGTGAAAAATGTGTGAGGAAAACAGCAGAGGCCCGGCAATGCCGGGCCTCTGCTGTTTGTTGTGCACGACGGGCTCATGCCGACTGGCGGGCGGCGGTCAGCTCGGCGGCGTGCAGGGCGGCGCCTATGATGCCGGCCTGATTGAGGTTGGCGGCCGCCACCAGCGGGGCACGGGTCTCAATCTTGTCGATGAACTTGTCGAGCTTGGCGGCGCTGCCGCCGCCCAGGATGAAGAGGTCGGGGGAGAAGAGAAACTCGAGGCGAGCCAGGTACTTGTTGAAGCGCTTGCCCCAGCGGCCCCAGGAGAGATCCTCGCGCTTGCGCACCGCGTCCGAGCAGTAGTGCTCGGCCACCATCCCTTCCAGCATCAGGTGACCCAGCTCGGTGTTGGGCAGCAGCTGGCCGTTGACGAACACGGCGGTGCCGATGCCGGTGCCGACCGTGATGAGGATGATCACCCCCTGGCGATCCCGGCCGTTGCCGTAGCGCATCTCCGCCAGACCGGCCGCATCGGCGTCGTTCAGCACGTGGCAGGGCTGGCCGGTCACGTCGCCGAACAGATGAGCGACGTCGGTCTCAATCCAGCTCTTGTCGATATTGGCCGCACTCTTGGCGATGCCGTTGTGGATGGTGGCGGGAAAGCCGCAGCCCACCGGGCCCTTCCAGTCGAAGTGTTCCACCAGCGCCTTGAGGGTATGCGCCACGGCGGCCGGGGTGGCCGGCTGCGGCGTCACCAGCCGGTGGCGTTCGCCAATCAGCTCGCCCGTTGCGGTGTCGACCAGGCATCCCTTGATCCCCGAACCACCGATATCCACTCCCAACATCTGCATCAGCTTGTTCCTTTTGTTGTGCCGACCATCGACCGTCGGCAGAGCATGAAAAAATGACCTGGATCCGGCAAGGGGCAGATCGTCTATGCGTGATCCGGCAGACCTTTTTCGATGCAGCGGATCAGCAAGCGGGTCTTTTTGTTGTCATCCTGCTGGCGCCGGGCCAGGGTCGTCAGCGCCCACTCGATATGTTCGGCCACCATGGGCTCGGCTTCCGTCAGCGCCTGCTGCAGGGCCACAATTACCTCCTGACTGGCCGGACCGTTGCCAAGGGCCACCGCCAGGTTGCGGCGCCAGCGCTGATAGCCGATGCGGCGAATGGGGCTGCCTTCCGTGTGCTTGAGAAACTCGCTCTCGCTCCAGCCCCACAAGGTCAACAGCGGTGGGCGGTGCAGATTGGGGCGCGGGCTGAAGTCGGGCTCTGGGCTGGCGTTGGCGTAGCGGTTCCAGGGGCAGATGAGCTGGCAGTCGTCACAGCCATAGATGCGGTTGCCCATCAGCGGCCGGAACTCTGCGGGGATGGGGCCGTCGTTCTCGATGGTGAGATAGGAGATGCAGCGGCGGCCATCCACCACGTAGGGGGCGACAATGGCGCCGGTGGGGCAGATGTTGATGCAGGCCACGCACTTGCCGCACTGCTCTTTCTCCACCGGGGCGTCCAACGGCAGCGGCAGGCTGAGCAGCAGCTCCCCCAGAAAGAAGAAGGATCCCGCCGACTCGTTGAGCAGCAGCGAGTGTTTGCCCACCCAGCCGAGGCCGGCCTTGGCCGCCAGCGGCCGCTCCAGAATGGGGGCCGAGTCGACGAAGGGGCGCCAGCCCAGCGCCTCGCAGCGCCGCTCGATGCGCTCCCCCAGCTGCTTGAGCCGGCTGCGCAGCAGCTTGTGGTAGTCGCGACCCAGGGCATAGCGGCTGATGTAGCCGAGGGTGGGGTCGCGCAGGGTGGCGGCGAAGCCCGCCTCGAACGGGAGATAGTTCATCCGCACCGACAACACCCGCAAGGTGCCCGGCAGCAGCTCGTGGGGGCGAGCCCGCATCATGCCGTGGCGCGCCATGTAGTCCATGCTGCCGTGATAGCCAGCGTCCAGCCAGGCTTGCAGCCTGGGCTCTTCGAGGGTGAGATCCGTGTCTGTGATGCCGGCCTGGTCGAATCCTAGCTCGCTCGCCCAGAGCTTGATATCTTGGGCCAGTTGATGAAGTTCGGCCGTGGTCATGGCGCTGCCGGTCCTGCTGGCGGGCGACCTGAGCGTGCACCGGGATGGGAGTGTACTGTCATGCTGTATCGCATCTCTGGGGGCTTGCTGCCAAGGTTAACCGATGGGGGCGTTTGCCGCCGTCATACTGCATCATGAGCCCGGTGCCCGCCGGACCGGATCAATGGATGAGAGTCAGGAGCCGTCATGGAACAGGTCATCGGGGATGCTATCAGCGGGAAAGAGGGGCAGAGCTTACCACAATCACTGTGGCGGACTGAACAGATCCGTGCCCTGGAGCGGGAGTGGGCCGAACGCGAGGGGCTGAGTCTCTATGCCTTGATGGAGCGCGCCGGTGCGGCGCTGCGTACCTACGCCACCCACCACTGGCCGCACAGCCGGTGCTGGTGGATC
The DNA here is from genome assembly GCF_027707805.1 of Aeromonas sp. QDB20. Lineage (NCBI taxonomy): Bacteria > Pseudomonadati > Pseudomonadota > Gammaproteobacteria > Aeromonadales > Aeromonadaceae > Aeromonas > Aeromonas sp. QDB20. Next base: position 54,554 of record NZ_JAPCJC010000010.1, read on the forward strand.
TTTACCGGCCCCGGCAACAACGGTGGCGACGGCTACGTGCTGGCCCGCCTGGCGAGACAGCTGGGTCTTGAGCCTCAGGTGATCGCCGTGCGGGATCCCGCCGAACTGACGGGGGATGCCAGGCGGGCCGCCGACGAGTGGCTGGCGATGGGGGGCACAGTAGTGTCGCCCGAGGAGCGGGAGCTCGACCGGCTGCCGGCCCCGGATCTGGTGATAGATGCACTGCTTGGCACCGGTGTCCATATCCGGCTGTCACCTCTCATGACAAGGATCGTCGCAACAATCAATGGCTTGCAGGTGCCAGTGTTGGCGGTGGATCTCCCCTCCGGCCTCAATGCCGATACCGGCTGCGCCATGGGAGCCGTGGTGCGCGCCAGCCGTACCCTCACCTTCATCGGCATCAAGCAGGGCATGCTCACCGCCGACGGGGTGGATTGCGTCGGTCGACTCGACTGCGACACCCTCGGCGTCACCGCGCCGCCCAAGTGGCAGGCTGCCGCCGAGCGTGTCGATTATCCTTCTCTTTGCGCCAGGCTGACGCCGCGCCAGCGCTCGTCCCACAAGGGCTCCCACGGCAAGGTGTTGCTGGTGGGGGGCAATGCGGGGATGCAGGGGGCCATCGTGCTGGCCGCGCGCGCCTGCCTGCGGGCCGGTGCCGGTCTGGTCCGGGTGTGCCAGCATCCTGATCACCTGCCCGCCAGCCTCTATCAGGCCGAATTGATGGGCAGTCAGGCCGGGGGGGATGAAAGCTGGGCCTCGGTGCGGGTGGTGGGGCCGGGTCTGGGTCAGGATGAGTGGGGTCGGCGCCATTTTGAGTCATTTGTTAACGAGCGGGTGCCACTGGTATTGGATGCCGATGGATTGAATTGGCTGGCGCAATGTCCCCGTCATCAGGATAATTGGGTGCTCACGCCCCATCCGGGCGAGGCGGCCCGCCTGCTGGGCTGCACCATTGCCGAGATCGCCGCGGATCGCTTTGCCGCGGTGCAGCGTCTGCAGCAGCGCTTCGGCGGTGTGGTGCTGCTCAAGGGGGCGGGGACGCTGATCCACGACGGCAAGGGGATGGCGCTCTGCAACGAGGGCAATCCCGGCATGGCCAGTGGCGGCATGGGCGACCTGTTATCTGGTATAATCGCCGCCCTTTTGGCCCAGGGCTGGTCTGCCGCCGAGGCAGCCCGACTGGGCGCCGTGATCCACGGGGAAGCGGCCGATCTGGCCGCTGCAGACGGAGAGCGGGGCATGCTGGCATCAGACCTGCTGCCCTTTATCCGTCGACTGGTTAATCCCGACACCATAACAAGTTAAAGAAGAACATGGCAAAACAGCTGATGATGACACTGCCGGACGAGGCAGCAACCGTGGCACTGGGTGGCCGTCTGGCCCACGCCTGCCAGCAGGCGACCACTGTCTTCCTGCACGGGGCCCTCGGGGCCGGCAAGACCACCCTGACTCGGGGCTGGGTGCAGGGGCTGGGTCATGAGGGCAAGGTCAAGAGCCCGACCTACACCCTGGTGGAGCCCTACGAGCTGGCCGACTGGCAGCTCTATCACTTCGATCTCTATCGGCTGGCCGACCCGGAAGAGCTGGAGTTCATGGGGATCCGCGACTACTTCGGCGCCAACACCCTCTGTCTGGTGGAGTGGCCGGAAAAGGGCGACGGCTGGCTGCCTGCGCCGGATCTTGAGATCACCCTGAGTTATGCAAACGAGCAGCGCGAGGTGCAGATTGACGCCCGCACTGCTATTGGCGAAGCCATTCTGGAACGGTTGTCATCTACGTGCGCTTGATCCTTGTTATTGCCCTCTCCCTGCTGGCCTTACCCTCCTGGGCGAATCAGCTCAAGAGCGTGCGGGTGTGGCCATCGCCGGACAACACCCGGGTGGTGCTCGACATGAGCAGCGCCCCCAATTACAACTACTTCACCTTGACCGGTCCGGACCGGCTGGTGATCGACCTGAAAGGGGCGAGCAACGTCACCAACCTGGCCCGCATCGAGAACAAGAGCGAGCTGGTGCGCAAGATCCGCGAGAGCTCGCCGCTGGAAAAAGGCGGGCTGCGGCTGGTGCTGGATCTGAGTTCAGCCATCAAGCCGGTGGTCTTTCCATTGGCGCCGGCAGGGCCCTATGGCCACCGGCTGGTGATCGACCTGCCCTATGAAGAGAAGGCCTCCGCCACCGCTCAGGCGGCACCGGTGGGCGGCAAGGGCAAGGGAGTGGTGATCGCCATCGACCCAGGCCACGGCGGGGAAGACCCGGGCTCCATCGGCCCGCGTCGCACCTACGAGAAGCGGGTGACCCTGGCGGTCTCCCAGAAACTGGCCACCCTCATCGACCGCGAACCCGGCATGCGCGCAGTGCTGACCCGGCGCAGCGACTACTTCGTCGATCTGAACAAGCGCTCCGAGATTGCCCGCAAGGCCAAGGCCGACCTGCTGGTGTCGGTGCATGCCGACAGCTTCCACAACTCGACCCCGCGCGGCGCCTCCGTCTGGGTGCTGTCGACCAACCGTGCCAACCGCGAGATGGGCAGCTGGCTGGAGAAGCAGGAGAAACAGGGCGAGCTGCTGGGCGGCGTTGGCAAGGTGTTGGCCGAATCCGATCCCAACCCCTACCTGGCGCAGACCTTCCTCGACCTCTCCATGGACAAGTCGCGAGCCGAAGGCTATGACGTCAGCCGCCAGATCCTGCGCTCGCTGGGCCGGGTGGCCCGGTTGCACAAGAAGGCGCCGGAGCACGCTAGCCTGGCGGTGTTGAAGGCGCCGGACATTCCCTCCGTGCTGGTGGAGACGGGCTTTATCTCCAACCACGCCGAAGAGAAGCTGCTGGCGACCTCCAGCTATCAGGATCAACTGGCCCGCGCCATCTTCGAGGGGATCCGCAACTACTACCGGGCTCACCCGACCAAGGGCGCCATGCTCACCGGCAAGGGGCAGGCCAGCAACAAGCAGGCCGCGGTCAGCCGACCCGCCCCTGCCAGCAAGCCGGTCGCCGTCAGCAAACCGGCGGCGCAGCCGGTGGTGACCAACCGGATGCCGGCCACCGAACCGAACCGCAGCAGCGATGGCGGGGCGCCGGTCAGCAGCGTCGGTGGATCCTCGTCCGGCGCCGGGGTGATCAAGCCCTACGTGGTGGCAGCCAAGGAGCCGAGCGTCCCGGTGACCAGCGTGCAGAGCAATGACAAGGCCAACATGCTCCGTCATGTGGTCACCCGCGGGCAGAGCCTCTCCCGGCTTGCCGAGAAATACGGGGTCAGCCAGGCGCGACTGGTGGAGATCAACAAGCTCAAGTCGCGGGACATCCAGATAGGGCAGGTGCTCTATATCCCGCAAAAGTAGCGCTGGATGAGGCGCCGGGCCCGCCCTTGCCTGTGGCAAGGGCTGACCCGGCTAGTCCTCATCGCCCCCGCCGATTACCCGCACCTTCAACCATCAGGAGCCAGCGATGCCGATCCGTTCTTTGTCCCCTGTTCTGGCCAGCCAGACGAGCGCGGGCTGTGATGCGGCGGCGTGGCGCCCAGTCGGGACGGTTGCCACAGCCATCCCGTTCAACCAGCAGGAGTAAGCGATGCCAATCCGTATATTGCCGCCGATTCTGGCCAACCAGATTGCTGCAGGTGAGGTGGTGGAGCGGCCCTCCTCCGTGGTCAAGGAGCTGGTGGAAAACAGCCTGGATGCCGGCGCCGACCGGGTCGAGATCGACATCGACAAGGGCGGTGCCAAGCTTATTCGCATTCGCGACAATGGCGGTGGCGTCGCCAAGGATGAGCTGGTGCTGGCGCTGTCGCGCCACGCCACCTCCAAGGTGGCGACTCTCGACGATCTGGAAGGGATCAACAGCCTGGGGTTTCGCGGCGAGGCGCTCGCCTCCATCAGTTCTGTCTCCCGTCTCACCTTTACCTCCCGCACGGCGGAGCAGTCCGAAGCCTGGCAGGCCCAGGCCGAAGGGCGCGAGATGAGCGTTACCGTCAAGCCGGCGGCCCACCCGGTGGGCACCACGGTGGAGGTGGTGGACCTCTTCTTCAACACCCCGGCCCGGCGCAAGTTCATGCGCAGCGAAAAGACCGAGTTTGCCCACATCGACGAGCTGGTGCGCCGCATCGCGCTCTCCCGCTTCGACGTCACCCTGATCCTGCGCCACAACGGCAAGGTGGTGCGCCAGTACAAGGCCGCCAACACGGTGGCGGAGCAGGAGCGCCGGCTCGCCGCGGTGTGCGGCTCTCCCTTCATGCACCACGCGCTGGCGGTGGAGAGCGAGCACAGCGACGTGCGGCTGTGGGGCTGGCTGGCCACGCCCGCCGGCGCCAGACCGCAGAACGATCTGCAATACACCTATGTCAACGGCCGCATGATGCGCGACAAGCTCATCAACCACGCCATTCGCCAGGCCTATGACGAACTGCTGCCGACCGATCGCTTCGCGGCCTACGTGCTCTACATCGAGCTGGATCCGCGTCAGGTGGACGTCAACGTCCATCCGGCCAAGCACGAGGTGCGTTTTCATCAGGCGCGCCTCATTCACGACTTCATCTTCCAGGCGCTCTTTACCGCCCTGCGCCAGCCAGGGGCGGCAAGCGACGAGAGCGACCAGCCTCTGGCCGAGACCCTGGTCGAGCTGCCGGTCAGTGCCCCCATCGAGTATCCGGGCCAGGCGCCCAGAGCCGAGTGGTATGGCGCCGAGCACAACTACCGTGCCCCGGCCCGGGAAGTGCGGGAAGGAAGTGGCGCCGGGCGACCCGGCAACTACCAGCCGCCCGAGCCCCCGAGTCGGGAGGCGATGCGCGGCATGGGCGCGCTGCTCACCACCCTGCCGACGGTGCAGGACACGCCGCTGGCAGAGACTGAAACCGCGCCTGCCGCCGTGGCGGCCAAGGCGGGGGCGTGGCGGGCCTTGACCCTGGTGGAGCAGGCCTATCTGCTGCTGGAGCGGGACAACCGGCTGGCCCTGCTGTCGCTGGTGCGGGCCGAGCGCCTGCTGCTGCGCCACTGGCTGCTGGAAACCTGGGGCCAGGGGCTGGCGGCCCAGCCGCTGCTGCTGCCGGTCTCCTTCAAGCTGCCGAAAAACCTGGTCGCGCTGGTGGAAACGCAGGAGCGTTTGCTCAAACGGATGGGGCTGGAGTTGAAAAGCGGTGGGCGCGACACCATGATCCTGACTCGGGTGCCGGCGCTGCTGCGCCAGACCGATCTGGTGCGCTTATTACCCGAATTGCTGCAACTGATCGAGAGCGGATCTGACAGTGATGCTGGCCAGCAGGCTGAAGTACTATGCCAATGGCTGGTGGAGCAGGGGATAAGTCGCGAAAAAGTATATGATTTTGCCACGGCCAACCGCTTGCTGACGGAACTTGTTGCCGATTTCAGTGACCAACTGGCAGACGTTCGCATGGTGCGCCCGCTGTCGCTGGCGAGCGTGCTGGCCGAGTTCGCCGATGGCCATTGAGGGAAATGCCCTCTTGAATCCATAAACCAGTTTTTTTGCAGGTGCGCCGCCAAGGGGTGGCGACTATGAAGGGGAGTTTTTCACGTGGCTGACTTGCCGACTGCAATTTTTCTGATGGGGCCGACGGCCTCCGGCAAGACGGATCTCGCCATCGAACTGTGCCAGGCACTGCCCTGCGACATCATCAGCGTGGATTCCGCGCTCATCTATCGCGGCATGGATATCGGCACCGCCAAGCCTACGCCGGCCGAACTGGCGCAGGCGCCGCACCGGCTGATCGACATCCTGGATCCCGCTATGAGCTATTCGGCGGCCGATTTTTGCCGTGATGCGCTGCGGGAGATGAAAGAGATTGCCGAGCGCGGCCGCATTCCGCTGCTGGTGGGCGGCACCATGCTCTATTTCAAGGCGCTGCTGGAGGGACTATCTCCGTTGCCCTCCGCCGACCCCGCCATTCGGGCCGGCATCGAGGAGGAAGCCTCCCGCCTTGGCTGGCAGGCGCTGCACGATGAGCTGGTGCGCATCGACCCGGTGGCCGGGGCCCGTATCCATCCCAATGACCCGCAACGGCTCAGCCGGGCGCTCGAGGTCTACCGCATCAGCGGCAAGACGCTCACCGAGCTGACCCAGGTGCAGGGGGAGGGGTTGCCCTATCGCGTGCTGCAGTTTGCCATCGCGCCGAGCGATCGCGCCGTGCTGCACCAGCGCATCGAGCTGCGCTTTGACAAGATGCTGCAGGGTGGCTTTGAACAGGAGGTCAGGGGCCTCTACCAACGGGGCGATCTCACCCCGGATCTTCCCTCCATCCGCTGCGTGGGATACCGCCAAATGTGGGACTACTTGGCGGGGGAAGTGGAGTATGATGAGATGCGCTATCGCGGAATTGTTGCCACCCGCCAGTTGGCCAAGCGTCAAATGACCTGGTTGCGCGGTTGGTCTGATGTGACCTGGTTGGAATCTGGTGAGTCTGGCAATCTGGCAAGGGTCGTCGCCCGTGCCGGAGTGGCTTGACACTCCTGTATAATCAGGTTGTTATATTGATATCCGGTGTTTAAAAACAACAAACTATAAGGAAAAGAAGATGGCTAAGGGGCAATCTCTCCAAGACCCGTTTTTGAATGCGCTGCGCCGTGAGCGGATTCCTGTTTCTATCTATTTGGTGAACGGCATCAAACTGCAGGGTCAGATCGAATCGTTTGACCAGTTTGTCATTTTGCTGAAGAACACCGTGAGCCAGATGGTCTACAAGCACGCCATCTCCACCGTGGTGCCGGCCCGTGCCGTCAACCATCACCAGCACGCCCAGGGCGCGGCTGGCGAAGAGCAGGGTGAAGCCGAGGCGTGATATCCCGGGACGAGGCGACTCGTCAACCCAGATTCATCATGATTCCTGTCAAGGAGCAAGCGCTTGTTTGACCGTTATGAAGCCGGCGAACAGGCCGTTCTGGTACATGTCAACTTCAGTGATGAGGGTGAGCGGGAGGATCTGGAAGAGCTCAAGATGCTGGTGAGCTCGGCCGGGGTCAATGCGCTGGGGGTGATCACCACCAGCCGCAGTGCGCCCAGCGCCAAATTTTTTGTCGGCAGCGGCAAGGCTGAAGAGATCGCGTCCCAGGTCCAGATGCTGGACGCCGACGTCGTCATCTTCAACCATGCCCTGACCCCTGCCCAGGAGCGCAACCTGGAGCGTCTGTTCCAGTGCCGGGTAGTGGACAGGACCGGCCTGATCCTCGATATCTTCGCTCAGCGTGCCCGTACTCACGAAGGCAAGTTGCAGGTCGAACTGGCCCAGTTGCGCCATCTCTCTACTCGCCTGGTGCGAGGCTGGACCCACCTTGAACGTCAGAAGGGGGGGATCGGTCTGCGCGGCCCGGGTGAAACCCAGCTGGAAACCGACCGCCGCCTGTTGCGTGAACGCATCAAGGCGATTTTGCGCCGGCTCGACAAGGTGGCCAAGCAGCGGGAACAGGGACGTCGTGCCCGCAACCGCAACGAGGTGCCGACCGTTTCTCTGGTGGGTTACACCAACGCCGGAAAGTCCACTTTGTTCAACCAACTTACAGCTGCCAGCGTGTATGCTGCCGACCAATTGTTCGCAACCCTGGATCCGACCCTGCGCAAATTGGTGATCCGGGATGTGGGTGATGTGATTCTGGCGGATACAGTTGGATTTATTCGACACTTGCCCCATGATCTGGTCGCGGCCTTCAAGGCGACGCTGCAGGAGACCCGCGAAGCGGACCTGCTGCTGCACGTGGTGGACTGTGCCGACGAGCAGATGCAGGAAAATATCGAATCGGTGCAGCAGGTGCTGGCCGAGATCGAAGCCGACGACCGGCCCCAGCTGATGATCTGCAACAAGATCGACAAGCTGGGTGAACACCCGGTCGGGCTGGAGCGGGACGAAGAGGGGCGCCCGGTGCGGGTCTGGCTGTCTGCCCAGACCGGCGAGGGGTGTGACGATCTGTTTGTTGTCCTGACCGAGCTGCTGGCCGGCTCCATGGTGCACCACACTCTGCAGTTGCCCCCTTCGGCCGCCAGATTGCGCAGTGCGCTCTATCGCCTCAAGGGCATCGAGCAGGAAGGTTTCAGCGAGGAGGGGGATTTTGTGTTGGAAGTCCGCCTGCAACTGGCTGATTGGAACCGCCTCGTGAAACAAGAAGGTGAGAGTTTACAACGCTTTATCAGGCATTGATTCGTCGATGAGATGAATGTTTGCTGGCTTCATCAACGATTGATGGCCCGATAGAGATGATATCCATCCGCATGTATTAATGGAGACGCTGATGGCTTGGAATGAGCCTGGTAATAACGGCAAAGACCGTGACCCCTGGGGGAACAACGGCAAGAATCAGGGACCCCCTGATCTGGACGAGATGCTGCGCAAGGTGAGCCGCCGTTTTGGTGGTCTGCTGGGAGGCGGCAAATCGGGTGGTGGTGACGTCGGCAAGTTCGGCCTCTCCATCGCGCTGGTGGTGGCGGTAGTGGTGTGGGTCGTCAGCGGCTTCTATACCATTCGCGAAGCCGAGCGTGGCGTGGTGCTGCGCTTTGGCGAGTACTCCCACAACGTGGATCCGGGCCTGCGCTGGAAACCGACCTTCATCGACCGGGTGATCCCGGTGGACGTGGAGTCGGTCCGTTCCCTGCCGGCCTCCGGCTTCATGCTGACCCAGGATGAGAACGTGGTGCGGGTCGAGATGGACGTGCAGTATCGCGTGGTCGATCCCGAGCAGTACCTGTTCAGCGTCACCAACGCCGACGAGAGCCTGAGTCAGGCGACCGACAGCGCCCTGCGCTACGTGGTGGGTCATACCCGGATGGACGACGTGCTGACTACGGGCCGTGAGAAGGTGCGTCAGGAGACCTGGCAGGTGATCGACAGCATCATCGAGCCCTATCACATGGGTCTGCAGATCGTCGACGTCAACTTCCTGCCGGCGCGTCCGCCGGAAGAGGTGAAGGATGCGTTCGATGACGCCATCTCCGCTCAGGAAGATGAACAGCGCTTCATTCGTGAAGCCGAAGCCTATGCCCGTGAAGTGGAGCCGAAGGCCCGCGGCCAGGTCAAGCGTCTGGAGCAGGAGGCTGAGGCCTACAAGTCCCAGATCGTGCTGAAGGCCAAAGGTGAAGTCGCTCGCTTCAACGAGCTGCTGCCCCAGTATCAGGCTGCGCCCGAGCTGACCCGTGATCGTATCTACCTGGAAACCATGGAAGAGCTCTATCAGCAGGCCAACAAGGTGGTGGTCGACATGCCGGCTGGCAACAACAGCATGATCTACCTGCCGCTCGACAAGCTCTCCGGCAAGGCCAACGCGGTGCAACCGGCTCGTCCGGCAGGTGCGCCGGTGGTAGAACAGACCCCGCCGTCCAACGAAGGGGCCAACTCCACGCCGACCCCGCTGCGCAGCGGCGACCGTTTCAGCTCAGGGAGAAACTGATAGATGAAAAAGCTAGCTATTGGTGTCATCGCTGTGGCCGCCATGGTCTGCTTCTCGTCGGTCTTCATCGTCGATGAAGGCCAGAAGGGAATCGTGGTGCAGTTTGGCAAGGTGAAGCGGGTTGAATCCGGCGAGCCGCGCCTGTACGAGCCGGGCCTGCACTTCAAGGTGCCGCTCATCGACCAGGTTCGCAAGATGGATGCCCGTATCCAGACCCTGGAAGGGCAGGCAGATCGCTTCGTCACCTCCGAGAAGAAGGACCTCATCATCGACTCCTACGTGAAGTGGAAGATCGAGGACTTCTCCAAGTACTACCTGGCGACCGGCGGTGGCAACAAGATCCAGGCCGAAGACCTGCTCAAGCGCAAGATCAACAACGGTCTGCGTTCCGAAATTGGTAATCGCACCATCAAGGACATCGTCTCTGGTGAGCGCAGTACCGTGATGGAAGATGCCCTGATGAAGATGGCGCGCTCCTCCGAGCTCGGCATCAAGGTGGTGGATGTGCGTATCAAGCAGATCAACCTGCCGGTGGAAGTCTCCAGCTCCATCTATCAGCGTATGCGTGCCGAGCGGACCGCGGTAGCCCGTGAGCATCGCTCCCAGGGCCGCGAGCAGGCCGAGATCCTGCGTGCCGACATCGACCGCAAGGTGACCGTCATGATCGCCGATGCCGAGAGTAATGCTCGTCAGCTGCGTGGTGAAGGGGATGCCGAGGCCGCCAAGATCTATGCCGACAGCTACAAGAAAGACCCCGAGTTTTTCAGCTTCGTGCGCAGCATGGAGGCTTATCGCAAGAGCTTCGCCGGTGGCAATGACCTGATGGTCCTCAAGCCGGACAGCGAGTTCTTCCGCTACCTCAAGTCGCCGCACGGCAACAAGCAGTAAGCTTGTCGTGATTTGACCCAAGGGCCTGATGATTCAGGCCCTTTTGTTTGCCGGTCATCGGCTGGCAGCGGGAGGGGGGGCGGCGTGCGAAGTGCTGTGGTTGGGGCACATTCAGACGAGAAAGGAGGTTGTATGCTGACATCCATCCTGATGGGGCTGGGATTGCTGCTGCTGTTCGAAGGGCTGGGGCCGCTCTTGATGCCGCGCGCCTGGCAGCAGATGTTGCGACTGCTGAGCGATCAACCGGCCGAGCAGTTGCGCCGCATAGGCGGCTGTCTGGTGGTGGCCGGGGCCGTTATCTTGTGGGCGCTGGCCCGCTAGCTCCTGGTTGAAACGACAGTGGCACGGCTAATTGGACAATAAAAAAGAGACCCTCTGGCCTCTTTTTTATTGTCTACCGGCTGGCATCAGGCGCTGCGTTGCACCGCCATGTGGGCCAGGGTTTCCAGCGCCTGCTTGTGTTGGGAGTCCGGCAGGATGGCGAGGGCCGCGATGGCCTTGTCGGCCTCTTCCCGGGCCCGCATGCGGGAGTACTCCAGCGCGCCGGTACGGTCGAGGATGGCCAGGATCCGGTCGAGGTGCTCCATGCCGTTGCGGTGCTCGATGGCGTCGCGCACCAGCTGGCGCTCTTCCGGGCTACCCACTTCCATGGCATGCAACAGCGGCAGGGTCGGCTTGCCTTCGGCCAGATCGTCGCCCACGTTCTTGCCCATCTCGTCGCTCTGGGAGCAGTAGTCCATCACGTCGTCGATGATCTGGAAGGCGGTGCCCAGATACTTGCCGTAGTCGGTCATCGCCTGCTCGATGGGCGCGGGCTGATGGGTCAGCACGGCGGCGAGACGGGTGGCGGCTTCGAACAGCTTGGCGGTCTTGCAATAGATGACCGTCATGTAGCTCTCTTCGGTGGTATCCGGGTCGTTGCAGTTCATCAGCTGCAGCACTTCCCCTTCGGCGATGGTGTTGGTGGCCTCGGAGAGGATCTCCATCACCCGCAGGTTGGAGAGCTCGCTCATCATCTGGAAGGAGCGGCTGTAGAGGTAGTCACCCACCAGCACGCTGGCGGCGTTGCCGAACATGGCGTTGGCGGTTTCCCGGCCGCGGCGCAGGTCGGATTCGTCGACCACGTCGTCGTGCAGCAGGGTGGAGGTGTGAATGAATTCGATGATGGCAGCCAGTTTCAGGTGATCCTCACCCTCATATCCCAGTGCGCGGGCGGCCATGACGGTCAGCATGGGGCGCATCCGTTTCCCGCCTGCACTGACAATATAGAAACCAAGCTGGTTGATCAGGCTGACATCGGACTGGAGTCGCGCCAGGATCAGTTCATTGACCGCCGTCATGTCGGCGGCACAGAGCGCACGGATAGTCTGTTGGTCCATAAGTCTCGTAACGTGACGGCAGTGATGACTGCGATTTTAGCAATGGCGGGGATTCTACACGATTTCACAATGGGTTACAGTTAAGCGTTTATTCACGGCGGCAGATATGCGCACAAAATAAACTTTTTGCTAAATTGGCCTTGCCTGAGCAAATCGATTTGCGTAGAATGCCCGCCCATTGTTATAGGTTTTTGCGCGTGTCTGGCCTTGAGCAAAAGACACGCCTTTACGGAGTTAATCAAATGTACGCGGTATTCCAAAGCGGCGGAAAACAACACCGTGTGGCCGAAGGTCAAATCGTTCGTCTGGAAAAGCTGAACGTTGAGACTGGCGCTACCATCGACTTCAACGAAGTGCTGATGGTTGCTGCAGGCGACACTTTTAAAGTAGGTGCTCCTTTCGTTGAAGGTGGCAAGGTTGTAGCTGAAGTTGTGGCTCACGGCCGTGGCGAGAAAGTGACTATCGTCAAGTTCCGTCGTCGTAAGCACCACCGTAAGCAAGCGGGCCACCGTCAGTGGTTCACTGAAGTCAAAATCACTGGCATCAGCGCTTAATTAGAGGAGTACGATAGATGGCACACAAAAAAGCTGGCGGTTCATCCCGCAACGGCCGCGATTCAGAAGCTAAACGCCTGGGCGTGAAGCGTTTCGGCGGCGAAACAGTTCTGGCTGGCAGCATCATCGTTCGTCAGCGCGGCACCAAGTTCCACGCTGGTGAGAACGTTGGTCTGGGCAAGGACCACACCCTGTTCGCTACCGCGAACGGCAAGGTGCAGTTCGAAGTCAAAGGTCCGCTGAACCGTAAGTACGTAAGCATCGTTGCTGAGTAATTACGGACCGCAAGGATCCGAAGCCCCGCCAACAGGCGGGGCTTTTGTTTTTCTGATGTAGTTGACGAAAAAACGGCACGCAGCCGACCCTGGCTCTGAAGGGGCGACTGGCAAGATGCGTATCGCCCGCAGGGGTCTGTACCACTATAATGGCGTATCGGTTTTTCGAATTAAGGTGACGGTTACCTATGAAGTTTGTTGATGAAGTCCAGATTCGAGTCGATGCCGGTGACGGTGGTAACGGTTGTGTGAGCTTTCGCCGGGAGAAGTACATTCCGAACGGTGGCCCGGACGGCGGTGACGGCGGTGACGGTGGCGACGTGTATCTGGTTGCCGATGAAAACCTGAACACCCTGATCGACTACCGTTTCGAGCGTTTCCACGCCGCCGAGCGTGGCGAGAATGGCCAGAGCGCCAACTGTACCGGTCGTCGCGGCAAGGACAAGATCCTGCGCGTGCCGGTCGGTACCCGTGCGACCGATGAAGATACCGGCGAACTGCTGGGGGATCTGACCCACCATGAGCAGAAGCTGCTGGTCGCCAAGGGTGGTTTCCACGGTCTTGGCAACACCCGCTTCAAGAGCTCGGTCAACCGTGCGCCGCGCCAGAAGAGCAACGGCACCCCGGGTGAAGTACGTACCCTGAAGCTGGAGCTGCTGCTGCTGGCCGACGTCGGCATGCTTGGCCTGCCCAACGCCGGCAAGTCCACCTTCATCCGTGCCGTCTCTGCGGCCCGCCCGAAAGTGGCTGACTACCCCTTCACCACGCTGGTGCCGAACCTCGGCGTGGTGCGTGGCGAGAACTCCCGCTCCTTCGTCATTGCCGACATTCCGGGTCTGATCGAGGGTGCTGCCGAAGGCGCCGGCCTCGGTATCCGCTTCCTCAAGCACCTCGAGCGCTGCCGCGTGCTGGTCCATCTGGTGGATATCTGCCCGGTGGATGGTTCCGATCCGGCCGAGAATGCCGTGACCATCGTCCGCGAGCTGGAGAAGTACAGCCCGGAGCTGGCGAGCAAGCCACGCTGGCTGGTGTTCAACAAGATGGACCTGATCCTGGAAGAAGAGGCAGGTGAAGTGATGGAGCGCGTGAAGGCCGCCCTGAACCACGAAGGGCCGGTTTACGCCATCACCGCCATCAGCAAGGAAGGGACCAAGAAGGTCTGTTACGACATCCTGGATCTGCTGGATACCATGCCCCGTCAGCTGGCGGAAGATGCCAAGGAAGCCATCGAGAAGGTGGAGTTCAAGTGGGACGACTACCACAAGAACCAGCTGGCCAAGGCCGAAGCGGATGCGCTGGCTGCCTCCAAGGCGTTTGACGAGTCGCTGGATGACGATGACTGGGACGACGAAGACGATGATGGCGTGGAAGTCATCTACGTGCGTGACTGACCCTCATCCTGCGGGTGGGCACAGTGCAGCCACCCGCCGCTGAAAAACCGGAGCCTTGCCAGGCTCCGGTTTTTTTATGGGGATCGACTGGATCACCATATAGATATATTTCTCATGTCACTTATTGCCTGCCAACCGCAACTGATTATACTGCGCTCCTGAATGTAACCTTAACGAAACAATGTGCTAACCATTTGTAATGAATTGATATGCGCATCTGTTTGGGTACATTCTTATGGAAGGTTTGCCTGTAAAAATATTTATGCTTGAAATGATCCATTAAAGGCTTGTTTGTGCATTTTTTTGGAGTATTCTTGCGCCCGTTTTGTCGGGTGAGAGCATGGGTATGCAGGTTCGCCTGGCTAAGGAAAAGTAACATTAAGGCTGTAAACCATGCTGGAAAAGACTCTGCAAGCACCTGCGCTCAATACCCGTCGCAACGTGCTGATGTTCCTGGTCCCGTCACTCATCGGGATCCTGCTGTTCATGACCCCCGTTCTCTATGACGGCAACGTCACCATCCCGGTAGCCGTACTGGCGAAGCTGGTACAGAGGGTGTTTGCCGACTATCTGGTGGCCATGGTCAGCGCCATCATCACCACCACCATGCTGATGACCCTGATCGCCTGGTTGTTCAAGCCGGCGATCCTGGTGAAGCGCCCCTTCCTCAACAGCCTGTTCAACGTCTCTCCCTTCTGGGCCTGCGTGCGGGTGCTTGGCGGTATCTTCGTGCTGCTGACCTTCTTCGAGGCCGGTCCCGAGGTGCTGCGTTCCGGTGCGACCGGTGGTCTGGTGCTGCACGATCTGCTGCCGGTGCTGTTCTCCGTCTTCATCTTCGCCGGCCTGCTGCTGCCGCTGCTGCTCGATTTTGGTCTGCTGGAGTTTGTCGGCACCATGATGACCCGCATCATGCGCCCCGTGTTCCGCCTGCCGGGCCGCTCTGCGGTGGACTGCTTCGCCTCCTGGCTCGGGGATGGCAGCGTCGGCATCCTGCTGACCAGCAAACAGTACGAAGGCAAGTTCTACACCCAGCGGGAAGCCGCCGTCATCGGCACCACCTTCTCTGCCGTTTCCATCACCTTCTGCCTGGTGGTGATCTCCCAGGTGAAGCTGGAGCACATGTTCGTGCCCTTCTACCTGACCGTCTGCCTGGCCGGGGTGGTGGCCGCCATCGTGGTGCCGCGCCTGCCGCCGCTCTCCTGGAAGAAGGATGTCTACAGCGACGGTACCCCCCTGTGCCGCAAGCAGGAGGCGATCCCCCATCAGCACAGCGTGCTGAGCTATGGCTATGAGCGGGCCCTGACCAAGGCCGACAGCATGACGGATCTCGGCGCCGTGGCGCGGGAAGGGGTGAAGAATGCCCTGGACATGGTGTTTGGCGTGCTGCCGGTGGTGATGGCGGTGGGTACCTGTGCCCTGATGCTGGCCGAGCACACCCCCATCTTCAACTGGCTGGGGGCCCCCTTCGTCCCCTTGCTGGAGCTGTTGCAACTGCCGGAGGCGGAAGCCGCTTCCAAGACCATCATGGTGGGCTTCGCCGACATGTTCATCCCGGCGGTGCTGGCCTCCACCATCGAGAGCGAGATGACCCGCTTCGTGATCGCCGCCATGTCGGTCACCCAGCTCATCTATATGTCGGAAGTGGGCGCCCTGCTGCTGGGCAGCAAGATCCCGGTCAAGCTGTGGGAGCTGTTCGTGATCTTCCTGCTGCGCACCCTGATCACCCTGCCGGTCATCGCCGGGGTGGCGCACCTGCTGTTCTGATCTGCCCCGCGTCTGTAAACGGTCAACTTCGGTTGGCCGTTTTTTATGGCCACTATTAGACCAAAGTGAGTCTTTTATGAGGCGTGAATTTACATTAATGTAACAAGCTGAAAAAACACGCCAGCCGAGCAGTAGGCAATACCAACCTATGTGGCCAGGAGTCACCCCATGACCTCACTGCTCAGCTACCGGGCCGGTCCTTGCGATCAGCCGCTGCTTCACCAGACCATAGGCGCCTACCTGCAAGAGGTGGCGGAACGTTTCCCCGAGCGGCCCGCTGTGGTGGTGCGCCACCAGCAGATCCGCTGGAACTACCGGGAATACCTGACCCAGACAGACCGGCTGGCGCTGGGCCTGCTGGCGCTCGGGATCCGGCCAGGGGATCGGGTCGGCATCTGGTCGCCCAACAACATCGAGTGGTGCCTGGTGCAATTCGCTACGGCCCGCATCGGGGCCATCATGGTCTGCATCAACCCCGCCTACCGCAGCCACGAGCTCGCCTTTGCCATCAACAACGTGGGTTGTCGGGCCCTGATCTGCGCCAGCGCGTTCAAGGGTTGCGACTACCTCGCCATGCTGGGCGAGCTGGCCCCCGAGCTGGCGAGCTGTCCGCCAGGCCGCCTGACATCATCCCGGCTGCCAAGCCTGGAGATGGTGATCCGGCTCGGGGAGCAGCAAAGCGCCGGCATGCTCAACTTCCCCGAAGTGCTGGCACTGGGCGACCGGCAGGATCCGGCCTGGCTGGCCCGAGTGGCCGCCACCCTCAAACCCGATGACGCCATCAACATCCAGTTCACCTCGGGCACCACGGGCAACCCCAAGGGGGCTACCCTCAGTCACAGCAACATCCTCAACAACGGCCGCCAGGTGGCGCAAGGCATGGCGTTCAGCGAGCAGGATCGGCTCTGCATCCCGGTGCCGCTCTACCACTGTTTCGGCATGGTGCTCGGCAATCTGGTCTGCATCAGTGTGGGGGCCTGCGCCCTGTTTCCGGCCGAAGCCTTCGATCCGGCGGCCACCCTGCGGATGGTGAGCGAGGAGCGCTGCACCGCCCTGCACGGGGTGCCGACCATGTTCATCGCCGAGCTGGAGCTGGCGGAGTTTGATCAGTTCGATCTCTCCTCCCTGCGCACCGGCATCATGGCCGGTGCCATCTGCCCCGAGCCCTTGATGCGCAAGGTGCAGACCCTGATGCACATGACCGAGGTGACCATCGCCTACGGCCAGACCGAGTGCAGTCCCATCAATCACATGACCGCCATCGACGCGCCGCTGGACAAGCGGGTCACCACGGTCGGCCGCGCCATCGGTCACACCGAGATCAAGCTGGTCGACCCCAGCGGAGAGATAGTGGCCATCGGCGAGCGGGGCGAGATCTGCTGTCGCAGCAACGGGGTGATGCAAGGGTACTGGCAGGATCCGGCCAAGACGGCGGATACCATAGATGAGGAAGGGTGGCTGCACTCGGGGGACATCGGCATCATGGATGAAGAGGGCTATGTACGGATCGTCGGGCGCAGCAAGGAGCTGATCATTCGCGGTGGCGAGAACATCTACCCGCGCGAGATCGAGGAGCGGCTCTACGATCATCCGGCGGTGCAGGATGCAGCCGTGTTCGGGGTCGACAGCGAGCGCTATGGCGAGGAGGTGTGCGCCTGGGTCAAGCTCAGGCCCCGCCAGGAGGCCAGCGAGGAGGAGCTGAAGCAGTTCCTGTCGGCCCGCATCGCCTATTTCAAGGTGCCAAGATACATCCGTTTCGTGGAGGAGTACCCCATGACGGTAACCGGCAAGCTGCAAAAATTCAGGATGCGGGAATTGATGAGCGACGAGCTGGCCCGCCAGCACGCCGAGGCGATGCGCTGAGCGTGGCGACATCGGAAAAAAGGGCCTGCGGGCCCTTTTTTGTCAGCGTCCCAGCGGGTGGGGCTGTGCCGGCTTGCGGGGGCACTGCACCAGCAGGGTATGGGTGGTGAAGGTGCTGCTCTGGGGGAAGCTTGGGCGAAACCCCGTCATCGGATCGGCGGCCCCCATGCTCATCTGATGGGAAGTGAAGGTGCGCTGGCGGCGTTCGGTCTCCTGATAGCCGAGCGGGCAGCTCAGCGTCGCCTGCTGCTGGCACTCCTCCAGTGCGGCGCACTCGATCTGGAAGCGTTGCAGTGCGGGATTGGCTGAAGCGAGTTCGGTGACGGTGGCGGGCGCCGGCAGCAGGGCGCAGCCGGACAGCAAGAGGCTGCCCAGCAGGAAAATTCGGGGTGACATAAGAGAGTGGTGCTCGATGAAACAAGAAAAGGGTGGCTAGCGGCCGGCCGGGGCCATCTGCCTCGTGCCGGCCGCAAAGCGCGGATCAGCGCGGCGTGATGCCCATATCGACCGGACACTGGATGGTCAGAGAGTGCACCGTGTTGGCCATGCGATAGGGTTTGCCAGCCTTGTAGACCTTTTTCTCGTCGTCATAGCTGCCCGCCGTGTACTGGGTGCTGTAGAGGGTCTGCTGACGGCGATCCGTCTCCTGGTAGCCCTGCGGGCAGGTCTGGTTGGCCTGCTGGAAGCAGGCCGTCATGTTGCTGCACTCGATGTAGAAGCCGCGCTGGCTGGCATCGGCCAGGTGCACCGGGGTGACGGTGGGGGCGGGGGGAGACAACAGGGAGCAGCCGGACAGCGTCAGCGCGCCCAGCATGATGAGATGTTTTGACATAGATAACCTGAACAGTGTGGTGTGACAAAGAGTGAGGGGGAGTCTATTGCTCCCCCTTCGCTATAGGGGCACCGTTATAACCAGCCGGGGGCGTTCAGGCCAGCCCGCAAATGTAAGAAAATATGACCCGGCCCTAGGCCAGCCCGGCCAGCAGGGCGTTTTCATCCACCTGATCCAGCTGTTCGGGGGCGAGGAATCTCCCGGCGTAATCGCGCCAGATGCCGCTGCTGACGAACAGGGCAAACAGGGTGGGATCGATGTGCTGCTCTCGCACCATGCTCTGCATGATGGCCAGCGACTGGGAGACCGTCTTGCCCGATTTGTAGGGGCGATCGCTGGCGGTCAGCGCCTCGAAGATGTCGGCGATGGCCATGATGCGGGCGGGGATGCTCATCTGGCTGCCCAGCAGCTGGCGCGGGTAGCCCTTGCCGTCCATCCGCTCGTGATGGCCGCCGGCAATCTCGGGCACGCTGCGTAGATGGCGGGGGAAGGGGAGGCGTTCGAGCATGCGAATGGTCTGGATGATGTGCTCGTTGATCTTGTAGCGCTCCTCCTCGGTGAGGGTGCCGCGGCCGATGGCGAGGTTGTAGCGCTCGCCGCGGTTGTAGAGGTGAGTGGGCACCCGCACCTTGAAGCCCCAGGGATTGCGCTCGTCCAGCTGATCGTGGACGGGGCGGGGGATGAGGTGGGCGGCCTTGTCCGCCAGCAGGGGCTCGACGCAGGGCAGTGGTGCAGCCGGCTCCCCCTGGCGCAGCTTGAGCTCCTCCCGGCTGATGCCTAGCCGATCGTCCAGGGTGCGCAGCCAGGTGCGGCTGGCGATGGCATCCAGCCTGGTCAGCTTCTCCGGTGCCATCCATTCTCCGCCCAGGTTGCACTCGGCGACGAAGGCGAACTCCTCGTCCAGGGTGCTCCAGAGCGGCGCCACCGTCGCCCTGGCCGCTTCCCGCTCCGACGCCGGCAGGCGGGCCGCCAGCGCCTCTATGTAGCCGTCGCGCTTGAGCACCTCGAAGCGGGTACGGATCTCGTGGATCCGGTCGTACAGGGTCTCCAGCTTGGTGGCCTTGTCCACCACGAACTCGGGGGTGGTCACCTTGCCGCAGTCGTGCAGCCAGCTGGCGATATGGATGGCCTCCCACTCCTCCTCGTTGAGCCGGAACTCGGCGAACGGTCCCTGCTGCTGGGCGCAGGCGGCCTCGGTCAGCATCCGGGTCAGCTCCGGCACCCGCTGGCAATGGCCGCCGGTGTAGGGGCTCTTGGCGTCGATCGCGCCGGCCATCAGCTCGATGAAGGACTCCAGCAGCTGTTTCTGCTCCTCCAGCAGGCGCTGATTCTCGATGGCTGAGGCCGAGGTGCCCGCCAGCGCCTCGATCAGACTGATGCGCGAGGCCAGCTCACGGGCCGAGCAGTCAGGCAGGATCAGCAGCAGGCAGCCGATCAGCTCTTGGCGATGGTTGCGCAGGGGCTCGGCCACCAGCTGGCAGGGGCCGGGGAAGGGGCCCCAGTCGGCCAGATGCTGCTGCCAGCCCTGCTGGTCGATGGCGAGGCTGAGCCGCTCGCCCCGGGCCAGCTCGCCAAACAGGGCCTGTTGCCAGCGGATCTGCCCGGTCGGCAGCGGCGTTTTGCGCCATAGCGCCTGCACCGCCACCATCCCCTGCTCCTGAGCCAGGTAGAGACAACCCCCTTCGGCCTGCACCGCGGCGATGGTTTCGTGCAGGATGCGGCTGAGCAGGGAGTCGAAACGGTGTTCGGCCGCCAGCGCCCGCCCCATGTTCATGAAGTTGCCGAGGGTCAGCCGCATGCCTGACATGGTATGGGCCAGATCGTCGATCTCGCGGATGGCAGACTCGGGGACCCGACTCTCGCCAAAATCGAAATGCTGGATCCGCTCCGCCTCCTTGGTGAGCGCCAGCAGCGGGGTGGCGGTACGCCGCGAGACCAGCCAGATCACCGGCAGCAGCAGCAGCAGGCCCGCCAGCGCCCAGCCCAGATTGACCAGGGCCTCGTCTCTGGCCTGCTGATAGAGCAGGTCGGCCGACACCAGCAGGGCGATATGGAAGGGGGAGTCGCTCCCGAGGGGGGAGAGGTTGACCAGCCAGTCGCTGCCATCGGCGGCAGTCAGGTTGAGCTCGGCCGGCTCGCTCAGCAAGGTGGGCTGGCTGATGATCCGTTGTTGCAGGTCCGCCAGGGCCGGGTGGGGCAGGCTGGCCAGCATGGGCAGCTGGCTCAGCTGCTCGAAGCTGGGCAGATGCCTGGGATCGGCGGCCAGCAGGGTGGCGTACTCATCGAACAGGATCACCTGGCTCTGGGCAGGCAACTGCAGCTTGCCGATCAGGGCCGACAGCCCCTCGACGCTGGTGTCTAGCCCGATCACGGCGCGTCTATCGTCGCTCTCCACCGCTAGGGTCATGCCAGGCTCCTTGGTGGTGAAGAAGAGGTAGGGGTTGGTGGTGGCGATCCCCGCACGCCAGCGGGCCTGCTTGTACCAGTCGCGGCTGCGGGGATCGTAGCGGTAGTTCGGCATGGGGCGCCGCTCGAGCAGGCTCAGCCGCTGATCAAAATAGAGAAACTCCCCCTTGCCCTGGCTGAGGCTCTGCACCAGCAGGCTGCTGGCGGCCGGCACGCCCCCCAGCTGGGTCTTGGCCCGCTCGGTCAGTTTGCGCACCAGAAAGAAGTCGCCATCCTCGTAGCCGGCATAGACGGCCCCATAGCTGGGGCTGTTGGCCAGCACCTCCGCCAGTTGCGGCAGGTAGGCCAGACGGTCGGTCAACGTGGTCATGGCCGCCAGCTGGCCGCTGCGCAGCAGGCTGAGCGACATGCGGGCCGGCCGCTCGTTCAGTTGCAGGGCGAGGGCCAGCTGCTGGCGATACTGCAGAAAGTTCTGTCGCTCGTGCTCCAGCCCCTGGCGGGCCCCTTGCTGGAACTGCAAGGCGATGAGGGCGCTGCCGAGCAGGGTGAACAGCAGGATGAAGAGGGTGGCGATATGCACATAGAAGGGTTTACGACCTGGCCTGGCAGTTGTCATGGACACATCCTTGTCACACGGGCGATTGCAGAGACGATCAACCAGCAGTGTGCCTGCAGGATGACAATAAACACAATAACCCATTCAGAGAGATCGGGATGTGACAGAGAGAAACTCCCCCTGCTGGTGCTCCCGTAACCCGTGCTCGTCAATTTTGCCGGCCGATCAGGTGATTCATTCAGGTATCCCGTGCTACATTGCCCCCCTTGTTACTGGTCTGTGAATCAATGGAGTGACCCATGTCTGCCATCCCCTATTCCGTGCTCGATCTGGTGCCCGTTGCCGAAGGCTCCCAGCCGGCCGAATCGTTTCGCCGCTCGCTGGATCTGGCCCGTCATGCCGAGCGCTGGGGTTACAACCGCTACTGGCTGGCCGAGCACCACAACATGCCGGGCATCGCCAGTGCCGCCACCTCGGTGCTGATCGGCCACCTGGCCGGCGGCACCAATACCCTGCGCATCGGCGCGGGCGGCATCATGCTGCCGAACCACTCGCCGCTGGTCATTGCCGAGCAGTTCGGCACCCTGGCGTCACTCTATCCGGATCGCATCGATCTCGGCCTTGGCCGCGCGCCAGGCACCGATCAGCGCACCATGCGGGCGCTCAGACGCCAGCGCAGCGGCGAGGTGGATGACTTCCCGGCGGATGTGCGCGAACTGATGGACTACTTTGGCGACGAGGTGGGCGCGGTGCAGGCGGTGCCGGGCCAGGGGCTGCATCTGCCCATCTGGCTGCTGGGCTCCAGCCTCTACAGCGCCCAGCTGGCGGCGGCCATGGGGCTGCCGTTCGGCTTTGCCTCCCACTTCGCCCCCGCCATGCTGCTGCAGGCGCTGGAAATTTACCGCGCCCAGTATCGCCCCTCCGCCCGCTGGCCCAAGCCCCATGCGGTGGTCTGCATCAACATGATCGCCGCCGACAGCGAGCGGGAGGCGCGCTTCCAGTTCACAACCCTGCAGCAGCAGTTCCTGCGCCTGCATCGCGGCAACGCGGGCAAGTTGCCGGCGCCCGTCGTCGAACTGAGCGAGGAGTGGTCCGAACGCGAGCTGGTGGCGATGGAGCAGACCCTGGCCCGCTCGCTGGTGGGCAACCCGGATCAGGTACGCCACGGCCTCAAGGCGTTGCTGGCGGAAACCAGGGCCGACGAGCTGATGTTCAACGGTCCCATCGTCGATCATCAGGCGCGGCTGCGTTCCTTTGAAATTGCCGCCGAGCTGATGCAGGCGCTATAAGCTCGACTCCCCGAAGAGCAGGGCGCTATCTTGCTAGAAGCGCCTCTGTCGCCCTGCTGTCAGGTCATCGAGAGGGGGGCGTTGTGGGGAGGACTGATGGGATTTCTGCTCTCTCTATTTTATCTAATGCACTGAATTAAAAGGAAAGTCAGGTTGGTGTCAGGCTGCTGTCGTGTCGCATGCCACCCTCCTGATCCTATGCTGGCCCCGTCAATCAACCACAAGGAGTTCGAGATGATCGTCAGGAAGTTGAGATTGCAGCGGGGCTGGTCACAGGAGCAGTTGGCCGCCTTTACCGGCCTGAGCGTTCGCACCATTCAGCGGATCGAGCAGGGTCAGCAGCCCGGACTGGAATCCCTCAAGGCCCTGGCCGCCGTCTTTGAGCTCGAGGTGGCGCAACTTGACGGTACAAGCCAACAGGAGCATGAGATGAGAGGGAGTGACACGATGGAACGGGATCAGATCCGGGTATCGGTAGAGGAGCGGGCCGCCATGCGTTATGTGGAGGGGCTCAAGGGCTTCTATTACCACATCGCCAGCTACCTGCTGGTAATATGCGGGCTGTTTGTCATCAACTATCTGAGCAACCCGGGCTATATCTGGGCCTGGTGGCCGGCACTGGGCTGGGGGCTGGGATTGATCTCCCATGCCATCAACCTGTTCCAGCCCTTCAAACTGTTCGGCCCCGAGTGGGAGCGACAGCAGATCGAGAAACGACTGGGACGCAAGCTCTAGGGTGAGCAGTGCACCATAAAAAACGGGCCCGGCAATACCGGGCCTGTTTTGTTTTATTGTCTGCAGCCTACTTGGCGTTGGCGGGACAGTGAGTGACGATCAGGGCATCATCTTCATGGCACCACAGGGTTGCTCAGGTTCAGCCGCTTATCGTCACTTGGCGTAGGTAGGGCAGGGGGTCGCGATCAGGGCATCATCTTCATAGCGCCACAGGGTGAGGCTCTGATTGTCCAGACGCTCGCTCCCTCACCATTACTTGGCGTAGGTGGGGCAGGGGGTCGCGATCAGGGCATCATCTTCATAGCGCCACAGAGTGAGGTTGTTGCCCCAGACGCAGCCGGTGTCGAGCGCCTTGATATCCTGCTTGCCGGTGTTGCCCATCAGGGCCGCCCAGTGGCCGAACACCAGAATGGGGTCGTCCACATGGTGTTCGCGCTGCTCGAACCAGGGACGCAGGCCCGGGGTCGACTCGGTGGGGCCCTTCTTGCATTTGAAGTCGAGCCGGCCGTCGAAATAGCAGAAGCGCATTCGGGTGAAGGTGTTGATGATGTAGCGGTAGCGCTCGATCCCGACCAGATCGTCCTGCCAGCCATCGGGCTGATCGCCATACATGTTGTGCAGCAGCCACTGGTACTGATCACCGCGCAGCAGGCTTTCCACCTCACGGGCACAGTTGCGGGCGGTGCGGGCGTCCCACGCCGGGGAGATGCCGGCATGCACCATCATGATGGGCAGGTCGGGGTGCTCCGCCAGCAGCGGGCGGTGGCGCAGCCACTCCAGCAGTTCGTCCCGATCCGGGGCGTCCATCAGCTCCTGCAGCCTGTCTTTCTTCTTGAGCGGGGCTACCCCGTCGGCGACCGCCAGCAGGTGCAGATCGTGGTTGCCGAGCACGGTGACGGCACGGTTGCCCAGCCCTTTGACGAAGCGCAGGGTGTTGAGAGAGTCCGGGCCGCGGGCGACCAGATCGCCGCACAGCCAGAGTACGTCGTTAGCGGGATCGAACTCGGCCAGATCCAGCAGACGGCGCAAGTCGTCGTAACAGCCCTGGATATCGCCAACAAAACAGTTCGCCATGAAACCTCAGTTGATAATGTGGGGGACGGCCAGCGTAAAGGGTGCGATAGGCACCTCGAATTGCTGCCCCGACTCGTCTTGCAGGGTATAACTCCCTTCCATCACGCCGAGCGGGGTGGCCAGCGGCACGCCGCTCTGATAGCGGAAGGTCTCGCCGGGGGCGATGACCGGCTGCTCGCCGACCACGCCGGGGCCTTCGACTTCTAGCATCTTGCCATTGGCATCTGTGATGAGCCAGCGTCGGCGCAGCAGTTGCGCCGGGCCGGGCCCCAGGTTCTCGATCTCGATGAGATAGTGGAACTGGTAAGGGTCTTTGCTGTCCGCCACATACGAGGGGTATGGGCGGACCAGGATGTGCGGGGTTGCCACGGGATCAGGCCTTTGGCTGATCCGCCAGCCAGTTGGCGATCATGACGAACTGCTCGAGGGAGAGGTTCTCCGGGCGCAGGTTGCCATCGATACCAAGCTCGGTCAGCTGGGCGTCCGTGATGAAGTTGGAGAAGCTGTTGCGAATGGTCTTGCGACGCTGGCCGAAGCCCTCGGTGCAGACCCGGTTCAGGCAGCGAATGTCTTTCGCGACTATGGTCGGGTTCTTGTGCGGGATCAGACGGACCACGGCAGAATCCACCTTGGGCGCCGGCTTGAAGGCGCCAGGGCCCACTTCCAGCACAGGCACTACCTGGCAGTAGTACTGGGTCATCACGCTCAGACGGCCATAGGCCTTGCTGCCCGGGCCGGCGGCCAGACGCAGCACCACTTCCTTTTGCAGCATGAAGTGCATGTCTTCTACCCGATCGGCGAACTCGCACAGGTGGAAGATGAGCGGGGTGGAGATGTTGTAGGGCAGGTTGCCGAAAATGCGCAGCGGCCCCTTGCCTTCCCCCATCAGGGTGCTGAAGTCAAAACGCATGGCATCGGCTTCGATGACGGTGAGCTTGTCCTTCAGGGTCGGGTGCTCGCGCAGGCGCGCCGCCAGATCCCGGTCCAGCTCGACCACGGTCATCTTGTCCATCTGGGCGGCGACCGGCTCGGTCAGCGCGGCCAGACCCGGGCCTATCTCCACCAGGTTCTGACCCGGCTGCGGATTGATGGCGGCCACGATCTGGTCGATCACGTAGCGATCGTGCAAGAAGTTCTGACCGAAACGCTTACGGGCCGTGTGGCCCATGTGCACCTTACTGCTCATATCTTTTTTTCTCTACCATCTTGATGGCGTGGTTGATCGCGGTGATCAGGCTGCCGGAGTCGGCCAGGCCCTTGCCTGCCAGATCCAGTGCGGTGCCGTGATCCACCGAAGTGCGGATGAAAGGGAGTCCAAGGGTGATATTGACCGAACTGCCGAAGCCCTTGTATTTGAGCACGGGCAGCCCCTGGTCGTGGTACATGGCGAGTACCGCATCCGCATCCTTGAGGTATTTCTCCTGGAACAGGGTATCGGCCGGCAGCGGGCCGACCAGATCGATCCCCTCCTGGCGCAGGCCGGCCAGGGCGGGTTCGATCACGTCAATCTCTTCACGGCCGAGGTGGCCGCCTTCCCCGGCGTGGGGGTTGAGGCCGCAGACGTAAATGCGGGGCTTGGCGATGCCAAACTTGGCTTTGAGATCCGCATCCAGGATGCGGATCACCTTGCCGAGGCGATCCTCGGTGATGGCCATCGCCACATAGGCCAGCGGAATGTGGGTGGTCGCCAGCGCGACCCGCAGCCCTTCGGTCGCCAGCAGCATCACCACGTCGGCGGTGTTGGATTGCTGGGCGAAGAACTCGGTGTGACCGCTGAATGACACGCCAGCCTGGTTGATGATCCCCTTGTGCACCGGCCCGGTCACCACGGCGGCAAATTCGCCGCTCATGTTGCCGTCGCAGGCGCGCTGCAGGGTGGCCAGCACGTAGGCGCCATTGCATTCGTCCAGCTTGCCCGGTATCACGGCGGCGCCGAGGGGAACCGGACAGACGGTCAGGGTGCCCGCCCGCTGCGGTTGTGCCGGCTGACCGGCATCATAGGGCAGCAGCTCGACGGGCAGCCCCAGCAGGGCGGCCCGTTCGCGCAGCAGCGCCGGATCGGCGATCACCACCAGCTGGTGCGGCCAATCCTGCTGGGCAATCTGCAGCACCAGATCCGGGCCGATCCCGGCCGGTTCACCCGGGGTAATGGCGAGGCGACGACAGGTCATCAGCTGCCGGCGCCTTCGATCTGGATGTAGGCCTCGTCACGCAGCTCGTCCAGCCAGGCCTGGGACTCTTCGGTGAAGCGACGGTTGTAGATCAGCTGATAGGCGCGCTGCTCCTGGGCCTTGGTGGTGGCATCCTGGCTGCGGCGCTCTTCCAGCTGGACGATGTGCCAGCCGTGGGTCGTGCGGAAGGGTTCGCTGATCTGGCCTGGTTGCAGGCGGTTGACCATGTCGCGGAATTCGGGCACGTAGACGTTGGGATCGGACCAGCCCAGTTCGCCACCCTGCACCGCGGAGCCCGGATCCTCGGAGTACTTCTCCGCCAGGCTGGCGAAGCTCGCCTTGCCGCTCTTGATGTCGTGCAGGATGCCGTCCAGCATCCCCTTGGCTTTCTCTTCGCTCAGGATGATGGAGGGCTTGATCAGGATGTGGCGGGCGCGCACTTCGGTCTGCACCACCTGCTGCTGGCCCTTGCTGTCGAACACCTTGATGATGTGCAGACCGGCACCGGAGCGCAGCGGGCCGACGATGTCGCCCTTCTTGGCACCCTGCACCGCTTCGGCCATCAGGGTCGGCATCTCTTGCGGGCTCATCCAGCCCCAGTCACCCCCTTCCAGCGCCTTGGGTCCGCTGCTCTCGGCAATGGCCATCTTGCGGAAGTCGGCGCCCTGCTTGAGGGCGGCCAGGATGCGTTCAATCTTGCTCTTGGCGGCGTTGAGCTGCTCGGCGCTCGGGTTGTCCGGCAGGGCAACCTGGATGTGGCCGACATGGTACTGCTGTTGCTGCTGACCCTGCTTGGCCAGGATATCCACCACCTGCTTCACCTCCTGCTCGGAGATGTTGATGCGGCGGCGCACCTGGTTGCGGCGTACCTCGTTCATCAGGATCTCGCGGCGCACCTCTTCCCGATACTGGGCATAGGTCAGCCCTTCGCGATCCAGCTGGGCACGCAGCTGATCCAGGGTCATCTTGTTGTCGGCGGCGATGCTCTGGATCGCTTGCTCCAGCTGGGTATCGCTGATCTTGAGGCCCTGGCGCTCGGCCAGCTGCAACTGCAGGCTCTCCTGGATCAGGCGGTCCAGCGCCTGTTTGCGCAAGGTAGCGTCATCGGGCAGGGACTGGCCGTTTTCCTGGGCGGAGATCTTGACCTTCTGGACCAGGGCCTCCTGCTGGCTGGCCAGCACCACGTCCTTGTTGACCACGGCAAGCACCTTGTCCATCAGCTCGGGGGCGGCGAAGGCACCCTGGCTCATGGCTCCGAACAGGCCTGCAGTCAGCAGGGAAATCAACGTCTTCTTCATATCCATCTCTCAAGGCGTTTGCCAGACCGCTTATTGGTCTCGCAGGTTAAACGGACGAATGTAAGGCAGTGCTTCGGTGTCAAGGGAGGTGCCCTTGGTGCCGGTACCCACGCTACCCAATCCTTTCATTTCAAACTGAATGCCCAGGCTGCGCTCCGAGGTTGGACGCAGGGTCACGTTGTCCGGAGTGTTGACCCACTCCAGGTTGAAGTTGATGCTCCAGCAGCAGGAGTCGTACTTCAGGCCCACCTTGCGATCAGACTTCACGCTCTGGTTGAGCTCCTGGTAGTAGCCCCCGTACAGGTGCCACTGATCGTTGAGCGGCGTGGTCAACAGCAGGCCGATCTGGTTGAGGTCGGTGACCTGTCCCCGGTTTTCGAGATCGTAGTTGGCGTCGCGCACGAAACGGTGGTTCAACTGGCTGATCAGCTTCTCGTGGCGATACTCGAGGGCGCTGTTGGCGGAGCTGAGCCGGCTCTGGTCCATATCATATTGCGCGCCGGCATGGGCAAACCACTGCTCGTTGATCTTGGCATCCCCCTCGAAGGAGAGCGGGGAGCGGGTGTTGGTGGTCAGGGTCTCGCTGGGATAGAGCTTGACCCTGGGCGCAACGAAATCGAAAGCTTGGGCAACGGCCAGCCGAATTCGTTCATCGCCGACCTCATCATATACCCGGCTGGTGAGGCCGATGGAGATCCTGTTGGAGTCGCTGATGCGATCCAGGCCGGCGTAGCGGCGGTCGCTGAACAGGCTGTAGTAGTCCTGGCGCATGGTGGTGGAGTCATAGACCCCTATGTTGTCCTGATCCTTGTAGGGCACATAGAGGTACTGGAACTCCGGCTCCAGGGTCTGGTTGGCATCGCCGCCGAACCAGTTCTGGTTGCGCTCGAAGGTCATGCCGCCCTTGAGGCGGAACGAGGGCAGGGTGCGGGTGATGATCCCTTCGTCCAGCGTAACCCCGTTGGCGCCTGCAGGGGTGAAGCGGCTGACAAAGGTCTGGCTCATGTTGTCCGGCACTTCCTGATCGTAGCGGGTGTACATCAGCTTGTACTGGCTGTCGAGGTAGTAGCCTGCCTCGTTGATCAGCGGCATGGTCAGGGTCGGGGCCGTGTAGACCCGGGTGCCGGTGTAGGCGCCGCCCTGGTTCTGGGCGATGGCCTGGGCATTGTTGTAGCCGAACTTGGTGATCTCGGTGTTCCAGGCCAGATCGTACCAGCTGCCCTGCTGGTAGTAGTTATGGTCGATGCGCGGCATCAGCTCGTGGGGCTGCTGGGCGCTGGCCAGCAGGATCTGGTAGGTGCGCACCTCGGTGTTGATGTTCCAGTTGGGCTGGAAGTAACCGGCCATCAGGGATTGCTGCAACTGGTTCTCGACCTGGGTACCCACCTTGGGAGAGAAGTCGTTGAAGTAGTTGTAATCCCGATCCCGCACCTTGGTGTAGTCGAGCGACACCCTCATGGCGTTGTCGGCAAACAGCGAGGTGTGGTTGGCGTTGAGCAGGTAGCGGTGACCGTCGGACATGGCCTGGTTGAGGCTCGGGGTCTCGTCGTACTGCTTGTCGTTGGCCAGGTTCTCGAAATAGAGGCTGCCCACGTGGGCCGGATCCGGCATGTAGCGGAACTGCACCTGCTCCATCAGGCCCCGTCTGTCCATGAAACGGGAGGTGATGGTGGCATCGTAGTTGGGGGCTATGTTCCAGTAGAACGGCTGGGTGATGTCCATGCCGTTCTTGGAGCTCTGGGTGTAACCCGGGTAGAGCAGACCCGTCTTGCGCTCATCCTTGATGGGGAAGTTGATATACGGGAAGTAGAACACCGGGTAGTCGTAGAGCCAGAGGCTGGCGTTCCAGGCCTCCCCGAACACCTCGGTCTGATCGATGTCGATGCTGCCGGCCTTCAGGGTCCACACTTCCTGGCCCGGTGGGCAGGTGGTGTACTGGGCCCCTTCCAGGGTGATGTTCTGGTTGTTGTTGGTCATGGTGACCCGGTCGGCAGAGCCGCGCACCGGCGAGCCATGCACCTGATACTTGCCCTCTTCCAGCTCGGAATTCTTGGTATCCAGGTTGGATTTCAGGGTCTTGTCGCTGGTGACCGTGATCTGGCCGTCGTTGTAATAGATGTTGCCGATGGCGATGACGTCCCGGCTCTTCTGATCGAGCTCGGCGTAGTCGGAATCGAACTTGCGCACGCCCTGGCGCACCTTGACGTCGCCCTGATAGACGGCGGTGCCGCCCTGCTTGGCTTCGAGGCGATCGGCATCCACCTCCACGGGCTGGGCATTGGCGTCGGTG
This sequence comes from Aeromonas sp. QDB20, assembly GCF_027707805.1. Lineage (NCBI taxonomy): Bacteria > Pseudomonadati > Pseudomonadota > Gammaproteobacteria > Aeromonadales > Aeromonadaceae > Aeromonas > Aeromonas sp. QDB20. The sequence continues at coordinate 84,692 of NZ_JAPCJC010000010.1, forward strand.
CCGGGCGCCAGTTTTTCAATCTTGGGGACATAGTCATAGCAGAGCCCGTCCAGGATCCCGGTGGCGGGCGGCGGCGTCAGCGGCGCTGCCTGCACGATGGCAGGGGTCAGGGCAGGAACAAGGCTGATGGTCAGGGCGATGGGATAGGAGTATCCCAGTGTCCGTTTTGTCATGTGAAAGACTCGCGCAATCCGTGGTAGCTACGGCTGATTCAAGACATGCATTTTACGACAGGATTCATCGAGTTGACATTGCATGTCATTGCTTTATGTTAGCCGGCAATGATAAAGCATTATTGCGGCCAGGGCTAACAGCCAAGTGCTGCTTTCCAATTTGGTCTCCGACTTATGCACGATCGCGATTCCCTCTTGCTGCACTGGGCGCGCCGGATTTCCGGTGATGCCAGCCTGCAGTTGACCCTCATTTCCGGTGACGCCAGTTTTCGCCGCTACCACCGTGGCGGTGGCCTGATCTGGGTGGATGCCAACCCTAAAACCGAAAAGAATCATGAGTTTGTCCGCAATGCCTCGGCCCTGCACGCCGGCGGTCTGCTGGCCCCCGAGGTGCGGGCGGTGGACTACGAGCAGGGGCTGCTGGCGGTGACCGATCTGGGGGACACCCAGCTTATCGGCTGCCTGAACGCAGACAACGTGCTGGCCTGGTACGGCAAGGCCATCGCGCTGCTGCCCCGTCTCGGCGCGGTTGAGCTGGACCTTGAACCTTTTGATGCTGCCTTCATGGCGCGGGAGAACAGCATCTTCCCCGAGTGGCTGCTGGGTCAGCATCTACAACTGACCCTGAGCGATGAAGAGCAGCAACTGCTGGCCGAGACCTTCGCCTGCCTTACCGAGAACAACCTGGCCCAGCCGCAGGGGGTGATGCACCGTGATTTTCACAGCCGCAACCTGATGGTGTGCGGCTGCGAGACGCCGGATGAGAGCGAGCTGGCGGTGATCGACTTTCAGGACATGGTCATCGGCCCGCTCAGCTATGACCTGGTTTCGCTGCTGAAAGACTGCTACGTGCGCTGGCCGGACGCGGTGATCGAGCAGGGCATGCGACTCGGCTTCGACACTTTGCAGCAGGCCAATCTGCTGGGCGGGCTCGATTACGCCGCGTTTCGTCGCGCCGCCGACCTCACCGGCATGCAGCGCCACCTCAAGGCGGCGGGCATCTTCACCCGGCTCTACCATCGCGACGGCAAGTCCGGCTACCTCAAGGATATTCCCCGCACCCTGGGCTACGTGGTGGATGTCTGCCGCAGCCATGGCGCCGCCTATCCGGTGCTGGCCCGCTTCGGCCAGTGGCTGGCGCAGGTGGTGCTGCCCGGGCTGGCCCGCAGCGGAGTGGCGTCATGAAGGCGATGATCCTGGCCGCCGGACGCGGCGAGCGGATGCGCCCGCTCACCGACAGCCTGCCCAAGCCACTGCTGGCGGTGGGGGGCAAGCCGCTCATCGTGCACCATATCGAAAAACTCAAGGCGGCCGGCGTGACCGACCTGGTCATCAATCACGCCTGGCTCGGCCACAAGCTGGTGGAAGCGCTCGGCGATGGCCGTGCGTTCGGGGTCTCCATCCACTGGTCGGCCGAGGAGAGCGCGCTCGAGACCGCCGGCGGCATCGTACAGGCGCTGCCGCTGCTGGGCAGCGATCCTTTTCTGGTGATCAACGGCGATACCTGGCTCGACCTGGACTATCGCACCCTGGTGAGCCAGCCCCTTGGCGACCAGCTGGCCCACCTCTGGCTGGTGCCCAACCCGCCGCAGCATCCGGCGGGGGATTTTGCGCTGGAGGCGGGCAAGGTGGTTGATACCCCTGCGCTGACCTTCAGTGGTGTCGGGCTCTATGATCCCGCCGCCTTTACCGGATTGGCGGCGGGGGCACGCAAGCTGGCGCCCCTGCTGCGGGGGTGGATGGCGCAAGGCAGGGTGGGCGGCAGCCTGCTGGCCGGCGAGTGGCGCGACATAGGGACGGCCCAGCGGCTGCACGAGCTGGACGATCAGTTGCAAGGACGCACTCATTAATTTCACGAGGTCTTGAACCATGCGTATTTGGGGTAAGGTGCTTGGCGCCTTCTTCGGTTTTCTGCTCGGCAACATCTTCGGTGCCCTGCTTGGCCTCTGGATCGGCCACCGCTTCGATCGGGGCATGGGCTTGAATTTTCGCCGCGCCCCCACCCAGCAACAACAGGCGGTCTTCTTCCACGCCACCTTCGCCGTCATGGGCCACATCGCCAAGGCGAGCGGCCAGGTGACCGAGCAGGAGATCCGGGTCGCCTCCAACCTGATGGACCGGATGCGGCTGGCAGGGGAGCAGCGGGCTCGCGCTCAGGAGTCGTTCCGCCAGGGCAAGGAGGCGGACTTCCCGCTGCGGGAGACCCTGGCCGAGTTTCGCCAGGCCAGCCAGGGCCAGCGCGATATCCTGCGCTTCTTCCTCGAGGTACAGCTGCAGGCCGCCTTCGCCGATGGCAAGGTCGAGGCCAGCGAGCGTGCCATCCTGCACACCATCGCCGACGAACTGGGCTTTAGCCGCATCGAGCTGGCTCGCATCCTGGCGATGGCCGAGGCGCAGATGAACTTCTTCAATCGGGCCCACGGCGGTCAGTATCAGAATGGCGGGCAGGGTGGTCAGCAGTATCGGCAGGAGGCTCCCTCCCGTGACAGGCTCAAGGATGCCTATCAGCTGCTGGGAGTGAGCGAGAGCGACAGCGATCAGGAGATCAAGCGCGCCTACCGCAAGGAGATGAGCAAGCATCACCCGGACAAGCTGGCCGCCAAGGGCTTGCCGCCGGAGATGATGGAGATGGCCAAGGAGAAGACCCAGGAGATCCAGCAGGCCTGGGAGTGGATCCGCGAGGCGCGCGGCATTCGCTGAGCCCCCTTCATCAGCCATAAAAAAATGCCCGTCGCTGACGGGCATTTTTGTTTGCGCAGTATTTGTGCGTCGCGGCTTAGTGGCTGTCGACCCAGACAAACTTGAGCACGAACAGCAGAGCCACCACCAGCACGCAGGGGTTGATCTCGCGCCAGCGGCCGGTGCCCGCCTTCATCACGCAGTAGGAGATGAAGCCCACGGCAATCCCCTCGGTGATGGAGAAGCTGAACGGCATCATGACGGCGGTCATGAAGGCCGGTACCGCTTCGGTCAGGTCTTCCCACTTAACCCGGGTCAGCTCGGAGCACATCAGCACACCCACATAGATGAGAGCCCCCGCCGCCGCATACGCCGGCACCATGGCAGCCACCGGAGAGAAGAAGATCGCCAGCAGGAACAGCAGGCCGACCACGATGGCGGTCAGACCGGTACGGCCGCCGACGGCGACGCCGGAGCTGCTCTCGATGAAGGCGGTGACCGAGGAGGTGCCCATGAAGGCGCCGCCGACGGAGCTGGCGCTATCCACCAGCAGGGCCTGCTTCATGCGCGGGAAGTGACCCTTGTCATCGGCCAGCTTGGCGCGGTTGGTGACGCCGATCAGGGTGCCGGAGGAGTCGAACAGGTTGACCAGCATAAAGGAGAAGATGATCCCGGCCAGGCTGATGTCGAGCGACCCCATCAGATCCAGCTGGCCGAACACCGGCTTTATGCTGGGAGGCATGGAGACGAAGCCCTTGAAGGTGACGTCGCCAAACAGCCAGCCCAGGGTGGTGGTCACCACGATGGCGATCAGCACGGCGGAGTGGACGCCGCGGGCAGAGAAGATGCAGATCAGGAAGAAGCCGAGCAGCCCCAGCAGGCAGGGCAGGGAGGTGAGGTTGCCCACTGTCACCATAGTCGCGGGGCTGGCCACCACTATGCCGGCGTTGTGCAGGCCGAGCAGGGCGATCAAGAGGCCGATGCCGGCGGTGATGCCGACCCGCAGGGTGAGCGGAATGTTGGCGATGAGCCAGTAGCGCACCCGCAGCAGGGTGAGGATCAGCAGACCCATGGCGCCCCAGAAGATGGTGCCCATGCCCACTTGCCAGGAGTAGCCCATGCCGGCCACCACCACGAAGGCGAAGAAGGCATTGAGACCCATGGCGGGAGCCAGCGCGATGGGCAGGTTGGCGAGCAGGCCCATCAGGATGCTGCCGATGCCGGCGATGAGGCAGGTGGTGACGAACACGGCCTGGGTGTCCATGCCGGCCGCAGAGAGGATCTGCGGGTTGACGAAGACGATGTAGACCATGGTCAGGAAGGTGGTGATGCCGGCGATCACTTCGGTGCGGGCGTTGGTGCCATGGCCCTTCAGGGCAAACAGACGCTCAAGCAATCCTTGCCCGGCGGCCTGTGCGGGGGCCTGGTGTGGTTGATTCATGTTGGATTCCAATAGGTGACGTGAAATAAGCAGCAGGAGAGGGGCATCCTCCATGGGGGAGTGACGCCCGCTTTCTGGTGGTTTAACAACCAGACTCGTCCTGATACCGTGACAGCGCGCACATTTTTACACAGGCGGCGCCGTTTACAAACCCCGGATCTGCGAGGCGGATCAATGAATAGAGCAAAAATTCAAACGTTTTCCCGGCCGAAAATAAAAAGGTTCTCGCTGGAGAACCTTTTGAGGGGCAGGGGTCGGGTCAGAGGGTCTTGAAGTAACGCTCCACCAGCTGGGCCAGCACGGAGTCGAGCTTGTCCTGCACCTCTCCCAGTTCCCGCCCCATGCGGCGCAGGAAGAGGCTAGCCTGCTCCTCGCTCAGCTTGCGGCCGTCGATGAAGAACTCCTGTTCCGGCAGCTGCTTGTCATAGCGGGGCAGCAGGGTCCAGTTCACCAGCTCCGGCTCCACGGCGGCGAAGATCCTGGCGGCGGCGGCACAGAAGGTCTCGATGTGCGCCTTGCCGTCCGGCCCGAGGCAGCCCGGTTCAACCCGGATCTGGATGGTCAGTTTCTTCTCTGTGGTGGGCTGGGTCGTCATCTTGCTACATCCATGCATAAAAGGTATCCGTCTTGGATTGTAAGCCATCGGGCACAAGAAAGGGGAGCCTGGGCTCCCCTTGTCGCATTTGCCGGTTTACTTGGCGATGCGCTTGTACTTGGCTCTGTGCGGCTGGACTGCCTCGGCGCCGTAGGTCTTCTTCTTCCACTCTTCGTATTCGGTGAAGTTGCCTTCGAAGAATTCGATCTTGCCCTCGTCCTGATAGTCCAGGATGTGGGTGGCGATGCGGTCGAGGAACCAGCGGTCGTGGGAGATGACCATGGCGCAGCCCGGGAACTCCAGCAGGGCGTTCTCGAGGGCGCGCAGGGTTTCGATGTCCAGATCGTTGGTCGGTTCATCCAGCAGCAGCACGTTGCCGCCGGTCTGCAGCAGCTTGGCCAGGTGCAGACGGCCGCGTTCACCGCCGGAGAGCTCGCCGACCCGCTTCTGCTGATCGGCGCCCTTGAAGTTGAAGCGGCCGATGTAGGCGCGGCTCGGGAACTCGTAGTTGCCGATACGCAGGATGTCCTGGCCGTCGGCGACTTCCTCGAACACCGTCTTCTTGTCGTCCATGCTGTCGCGGAACTGATCGACGGAGGCCAGCACCACGGTCTCACCCAGGGTGATGGCGCCGGAATCCGGCTGCTCCTGACCCGACATCATGCGGAACAGGGTCGACTTGCCGGCCCCGTTTGGACCGATGATGCCGACGATGGCCCCCTTCGGAATGGCAAACGACAGATCGTCGATCAGCACCCGGTCACCATAGGATTTGCGCAGGTTGGCCACTTCCACCACCTTGTCGCCGAGGCGCGGTCCGGGCGGAATGAACAGCTCGTTGGTCTCGTTGCGCTTCTGGTAGTCGTTGGTGTTGAGCTCTTCGAAGCGGGCCATACGGGCTTTGGATTTGGCCTGACGGCCTTTCGGGTTCTGGCGAACCCACTCCAGCTCCTTCTCGATGGACTTGCGACGAGCCGCTTCCGTGCTGGCTTCCTGCGCCAGACGGGCATCTTTTTGCTCCAGCCAGGAGGAGTAATTGCCCTCCCACGGGATACCTTCGCCGCGGTCCAGCTCCAGGATCCAGCCGGCCACGTTGTCGAGGAAGTAGCGGTCGTGGGTGATGGCCACGACGGTGCCCTCGTAGTCGTGCAGGAAGCGCTCCAACCAGGCCACGGACTCGGCGTCCAGGTGGTTGGTCGGTTCGTCCAAGAGCAGCATGTCCGGCTTTTCCAGCAGCAGGCGGCACAGTGCCACGCGGCGGCGCTCACCACCGGAGAGGTGCTTGATCTTGGCATCCCATGCCGGCAGGCGCAGGGCATCGGCCGCACGCTCCAGCTGGTTTTCCATGTTGTGGCCGCCCTGGGCCTGGATGATGGCTTCCAGCTCGCCCTGTTCGCGGGCCAGCTTGTCGAAATCCGCATCCGGGTCGGCGTAGGCCGCATAGACCTCGTCCAGCCGGGCCATGGCGCGTTTCACCTCGCCGACCGCCTCTTCGACCGCTTCGCGTACGGTCTGCTCCGGATCCAGCTTGGGCTCCTGCGGCAGGTAGCCGATCTTGATGCCGGGCTGCGGACGGGCTTCCCCTTCGATCTCGGTATCTAGCCCTGCCATGATGCGCAGCAGGGTCGATTTACCGGCGCCGTTCAGACCCAGCACGCCGATCTTGGCGCCCGGGAAGAAGGAGAGGGAGATGTTCTTGAGAATATGACGCTTGGGCGGCACTACCTTGCCGACCCTGTTCATGGTGTAAATAAATTGAGCCATTGGCTAATTCTCTTCCTTTTCAGCAGGTTAATGTCTTGGCACTAACAGACTGATGTCGTGGTGGGGCCAGGTCGGCGGGTCGCCAACCGGGTTCCAAAAAACCCGTCGATTGTAAACCAATGGGCGAGGGGGGGCAAAGGTGGTACCCGGCCGGCCATCCCCTTTGCCGGGGCCATCACAGCCTGCTGCAACGGGCCGCCAAACTTGGCATGATGAAGGCCCAGTTTGCCCCGGAGTTTGCATGACCAGCCTGCCCTCTGCCCCGCCTCTGGCGGCCACCCTCGCCGCCATGGGGTTGGCACCCGCCATCGGCGAGCCGCTTGCCTGCCACCTACCCCGTTTGACCTTGCAGCCGGGTCAGCCGCTGCTGGCCCAGGGGGAGATGCAGGAGTCGGCTTTCTACATCGAGCGGGGGATCGCCCGTGCCTGCCACTATGCCCGGGACGGGCAGGAGCGCTGCAAGGAGTTCTACTTCGAAGGGGAGCTCTGTCTGCTCTACGATAGCTGGCTCAGCGGGTCGCCTGCCCGCTACCAGCTGGAGGCCGTCACGGCGCTGCAGCTGGTGCGGGTGCCGCTCGCCCTGCTGGACGAGCCCGCCTGGCAACCGGTCTGCATGGCCCTGCTGCGCCAGCAGCTCTGCTACAAGGAGCGCAAGGAGGCCTTCTTGCTGCTCCACTCCCCCGAAGAGCGCTACCAGGAGCTCTGCCACACCTTCCCCCACTGGCCGGCGCGGCTCACCCAGGTGCAGCTCGCCAACTATATCGGTATCAGCCCGGTCACCCTGTCGCGGATCCGCCGGCGCATTAACACGGGTTAATGCCGCGCCGCGCCCATTCCCGCCATGCTGGGCCCCTCGAACAAGCCTGGAGTGGGGATGATGTCGCTGTTTTTGTGGTCACAACTGGTGGTGAGCCTGGCGCTGCTGCTGGATCTGCTGTCGTTTCAGCTGCGGGCGCGCCGGGCCATTCTGGCCTGTCTGGCGCTCTCCTGCACCCTCAATGGCGCCCATTTTGCGCTGTTGGGACAGTGGTCTGCCGCCCTGCTGCTCTGGCTGGCGAGTCTGCGCTTCGTGGTCAGCATGCTGGCCACTCACCGCCTCTTGATGTGGCTCTTTATGGGGTTGTCCTGCCTTGCGGTGCTCGCCACCTATCAGGGGCCGCTCGTCCTGCTGGGGTTGCTGGCCAGTCTGCTGCAGACCCGGGCTGCGTTTTGCCCGGATGATCGCCTGCTGCGGCGCTGGATGCTGCTGGGCACCCTCTGCTGGCTGGTCAACAATCTGCTGGTGGGATCGCCCGTGGCGGCGCTGATGGAGGGGCTTTTTCTGGTCAGCAATCTGGTGGGTTACTACCGCCACTATGGGCGCAGGGTGTTATCTGCCGGCTGAGGTCAGTCTGCCGAGAAAAAAGCGGGTAATGCCGCAGCATGGGTGTCGTAGGGCAAAGAGGCCGCCACAGTGGCGGCCTCTTTGGAGCTATCAGGCTTTGTTGAAGCCGTTGATGAGCGCCTTTGCGTAGTCGATGACGAACTGCTGGCAGTGAATGGCGGTTTGCGGATCGAACTCCTCGCCGTGCAGATCGGTGTTGGAGAGCACCCGGATACCCACGAAGGGCACCTTGTAGGCCTCCGCTACCAGGGCGGCGGAGGAGGTTTCCATCTCTTCTGCGGCGGTCTGGTAGGTCTGGTGCAGCCAGTTGATGCGGGCGACCTGGCGGTTCCACTCGTCGGCGGTGCCTATGATGCCGGGGACCACCCGACCGTGACGATAACCGTCGGCCATGCCGAGGGCGCGGCCGACCAGCTCGGGATCGCCGGCAAAGGAGGCGTGCTCCACCAGTTTGCCGTTGTCGCGCAGGCGCATGGTGACCTCGAAGTTGTGCCATTTGCTCGGATCGACGCCCTGCTCGGCGGGGGTCAGATCACTGCGATAAGCCCCCATGTTGAAGCTCCTGGTGCCGATGACGATGTCGCCCCGGTGCAGCGCCGGATCGTGGCCGCCCGCCGTGCCCTGGTTGATGACGAAGCGTGGCCGGAAGCGTTCCATGGCGAGGGTGGTGGCCGCGGCGGCATTGGCCAGTCCCACCTCGGTGCGGGAGACGACCACCGGATAACCCGAGAGGGTGCCCTGCCAGTAGGTCCAGGTGCCCACGGTCAGCTCCTGCTTCTCCTTGAGGGCGGCCACCAGGGTTTCGACTTCGACGTCCATTGCCCCCTGGATCAGGATGGGGGCGGGGGCCGGATTGGCCGCCACGACGGCGGAGGAGAAGAGGGCAAACAGGGTGAGCAGGCGCGAGCAGCGTTTGATGAAATTCATGGATTACCTGTAGAAGGTGCGAGAAAGCGCCGGATCCTATCGAAAGGCAAACGATTGCGCAAATGAGGGGGTGGTTTTGTCAATAGCAGGCCGGCAGGAAGTCGGGTTCAGGGCTGCTTGTGGCCGGCGAAGTAGAGCACCCGCCGTACATATTGCTGGGTCTCCTGATAGGGGGGGATGCCACCATACTGCTCCACCGATTTTTCGCCGGCGTTGTAGGCCGCCGACATCAGGGTCCAGTTGCCATCGAAATGGGTGTGCAGCCACTTGAGATAGGCCACACCCCCCTTGATGTTCTGCTCCGGATCGAAGGGGCGGGTCACCCCGAAGCGCTGCTGGGTCTCGGGAATGAGCTGCATCAGCCCCTGGGCATTCTTGGGGGAGACGGCGCGGCTGTCGAGGTTGGATTCGGCGATGGCGATGGCCAGTACCAGCCGCTCGTCGATGCGGTGGCGCTTGGCGGCGTGGCGTAGCATGTTGGCCAGCTTCTGTTTGGCGGGCGACTGGCGGGCCAGATAGGCCTCCAGATTGAAGGGGGTGGTGGGGATGGCGGCGAAGTAACCGCCGGATCCGCCGACGCCGCTGCCGCACTGATCCCCCATCACGGCATTGCCGACCCGGCTGTTGTAGTAACGGATGGCCTGCTGGTTGCCAAGACGGATCGCCATGGCCAGGTAGGCGTTGGCCATGCGGGGGTTGCGAACCGAGCCCGGGCCGGTGGCGAGCAGGCGGCCGATGCGAAAATACCCTTCCGGGTTACCCGTGGTGGCGGCGGCGCAGTAGAAGTGGATGGCCTGGGTCAGGTTGCCCTGACTCTGTGCCTGTTGCCCTTGCTTCAGTGCGCTGAGCGCCTTGGGTGCCTGTCTGAAATCCCTGCTTTGCGCCGCTGCCTGCACGTTACCGGCCAGCAACAGCGATAAAAAAAGCAGCAAAAACAGCCTGTTTTCGCTGAGGCTCGACATGGATTCTCTCCTGTTGGGGTACAGAAGATATAGGGGAACATGGCCCGTTCTGCCATTAATCCAGTGGATCCTGTTGTTATTGATCCGGGTATCCAGAGATCAAAACGATATGGAACCAATGACCGATGCAGTCCTAGCAGGGGCTGGCCGTGCATCCAGGTGGTCGGTGGCGATAAAGAGGTGGCTAAATCAGTTGTCCCTGGCCCCTCAGACGTCGAGGTGATAGGGCTGCGCGTCCGGCTCGGCGGCGGGCAGCTGGCGATACATCAGGCGAATTTCGCTCGCCACCCAGAGCGAGAGCAGGCCGAGCAGGCTCAGCAGCGGCGCCAGGGTATGGCTCTGTTGCAGTCCGTAGGCAGACAGGGCGGCGCCCAGCAACAGCAGAATACGGATCATGAGGTGACTCCTTCTCATCATGGTGAGGGGGCGGATGCGTGCCCGTGTGGCACCAAGTGCGGCCAGTATACCCCAGCCGGTGCCCGGCAAACCGCCATCCGCCTCACATCCCCATCCTAAGGGGGGAGGTGGTGCGGCACCATTCCATTAACTCATCAAACAATTTTCAGCCGGCCGTAGCAGGGCGCACCCAGTGTCCGGTCGGGATGGCTACTCCAGCTCAGCGGGTTGGTAGTAGTCGAGATACCAGTGCACGAACGCGGCGACCCCTTCCTCGATGGAGGTGGCGGGGCGCAGGCCGGTGAGGGTGTGAAGGGGCTCGCTGTCGGCCCAGGTGGCGTGCATGTCGCCCGCCTGCATCGGCAGCATCCGCTTGATGGCGGGCTTGTCCAGCGCCTGTTCCAGCGCCTCGATGAAGTCGAGTAGCCGCACCGGCTGGCCATGACCGATGTTGAGGATGCGGTAGGGGGCGGCGCTCTCGGCCGGGCTCTGTTCGCCGGCGTGCCAGTGAGGGTTGGGGCGGGGTGGCAGCTCGGCGACGGCGAGGATCCCCTCGACGATGTCGTCGATGAAGGTGAAGTCGCGGCTGAGATCGCCCTGGTTGTAGACGTCGATGGGCTCGCCCGCCAGGATGGAGCGGGTGAACCTGGCGATGGCCATGTCGGGCCGGCCCCAGGGGCCGTAGACGGTGAAGAAGCGCAGCCCTGTGGTGGGCAGGCCGTAGAGCGCCGAGTAGGCGTGGGCCATCAGCTCGCCGCTCTTCTTGGTGGCGGCATAGAGGGAGACCGGGTGGTCCACCTGCTGATCGGCACTGAACGGCAGCTGTTCACCCATGCCGTAAACCGAGCTGGAGGAGGCGTAGATCAGATGCCGGATGTCGTGCTGGCGGCACCCCTCCAGCACCGTCAGCATGCCGGTGAGGTTGCTCTCGCTGTAGGCAAAGGGGTTTTCCAGCGAGTGGCGCACCCCCGCCTGGGCACCCAGGTGGATCACCCGCTCGAACTGTCCCTCGGCAAACAGGGCGGCCATGCCGGCCCGGTCCGCCAGCTCGCCCTCTACGAAGCGAAAGTGGGGGAAGGGGGTCAGCATCGCCAGGCGAGCCTCTTTGAGGCTCACCTCGTAGTAGTCGTTGAGGTTGTCCAGCCCCACCACCTGATGACCCGCCTCGCACAGCCGTCTGGCGACGTGAAAACCGATAAAACCGGCGGCGCCGGTGACCAGATACTTCATGGCTGGGGTCCTGTGCAGATCATGGGGCTCCTGATGGTGGTGCTGGAATTGGGGCTGCGCGCGTTGTAGCAGAACCGGCGCGTCTGTGCCATGGCAAACCGCCCTTTTCGTCAAGGTGGGGGCGGCTCAGGCGCGGCATGCTGCATCTTGGTGCAGCGGCTGTCAATGGAGAATGACAGGCACCAAAACGGGGCGTTGGCGGCGACTATTGTGATCATGGTCGCAAAAAATAGACTGGATCCCATAACGAAGCCCTGTGGACAGGGCTCGCGCCCGCCCTGTGGGCAACAGACACTCTTTTACTTCGCTATTGGATACCGGTTATGGACAACACCCCTGTCTCGGCGCAGTCCGCTCGTACTGCGCACCCCCTCTATGAAGACATCATCGCCCTGCTGACCGCCGCCGGCTTCGTCTCCCTCGGCATCTTTCTGTTTCATCAGGTGGGCCTGCTCACCGGCGGTACCGCCGGGCTGGCACTGCTGCTGCAGCAGGTGACCGGGCTGAGCTTCGGCCTGCTGTTCTTCGGCATGAATCTGCCCTTCTATGCCCTGGCCTGGCTCAGGATGGGGCCGCGCTTCACCCTCAACACCTTCGTCTCGGTGGCGACCGTCTCCTTTATGACGGATCACCTCAATGCCGTGCTGCAGATAGGCAAGATTGAGCCGGTCTACGCGGCGCTCATCGGTGGCACCCTGATCGGCATGGGGCTGCTCATCATGTTTCGCCACAAATCGAGCCTGGGCGGCTTCAACATCCTGGCGCTGTTTATCCAGGATCGCTTCGGCATCCGCGCCGGCAAGCTGCAAATGGGGCTGGATTGCACCATCGTCATCGCCTCCTTCTTCGTGGTGCAGCCCTGGATCCTGGCCCTCTCCGTGGTGGCGGCCATCATCTGTAACCTGGTGTTGACACTCAACCACAAGCCGGGTCGCTATCAGTTGGCGTGAGGCCTCTGTGAGCCGGGTGGAAAAAGGGTGTGCAGCCGATGATCGGGCAGCGGTGAGGAGAGGCCCCAGTGCACCCTGTGCCGCAGCAGATTGCCCTGGGCTTCCAGCCGGGTCAGGATCTGGTTGAAGGCTGCCAGCTGCGCCTCGCTCATGCGTTGGCGGTTGAAGGCGATGTAGTAGTTCGCCTCGTGACTCTTCTGCCATAGCCTGATCTTCGAGGCGCCACTGAGGTTGAGTCGATAGAGGGCCACATCCAGGTTGGAGAAGTAGAGGTTGTAGCGCCCCTGTCGTTCTATCTTGAGCAGATTCGCATAATCATCGTTGACGTTGAGTTCCAGCTGCATCGGGGGGATCCCCTGCTGGTGCAGGGTGTCGTCCAGCTGGCGCAGCAAGGTCTCGCTGAAGGAGCCTCTGGTCACCCCGATCCGTGCGTGACCAAGGCGAGCCAGAGTCAGCGGCGCGTCAATTTCGTCGACGTGGGCAAAGATGCCCCAGCTCGCCTTGCACAGCGGTACCGAGTAGCTCAGGGTCTTTGCCCTGGCATCGCTCCAGGCGAGCGGAAACATGCCGTCCACTTCCCCCAGATCCAGCTCTTTTCTGGCCCGCAGATTGGGGCGCAGCGTGATCTGGCACCCCTCAGGCCAGTAGCTGCACGCCTCTTTCACCATGTCCACCATGGCGCCGGTCGGCTGGTTGTCACTGCCCATGAAGCTGTAGGGAGCAAACTCCTGGACGACCAGACGCAGGGGGGCGGCAACGCAGAGAGGGGAGAGGAGCCAGAGCAACAGCAGACGAGCAGGCATGGGGCAAGCATCCGTGATTGACACCCTTGCAGTATGAGCGAGAAATCGCCCTACAGGACGACGGTATACATCCCCTGCGGGTCTGTGATCACCCGGGCCGGGTAGTCGTAGAGCCGGTCGATGAGATCAGGCGTCAGCACCTCGCGCGGGGTGCCGTCGGCCATCACTCTGCCCTGCTCCAGCATCACCAGACGGTCGGCGTAACGGGCCGCCAGATTGAGGTCGTGCAACACCACCAGCACGGCGGTATGGCGGGCGGCGAGGGCGCGGGCCATGGTGAGCAGCTGGTGTTGGTACTTGAGATCGAGCGCCGAGGTGGGTTCGTCCAGCAGCAGCAGGCGCGCTTGTTGCGGTTCCTCCGGGGCCTGCCAGATCTGGGCCAGCACCCGGGCGAACTGCACCCGCTGGCGTTCCCCGCCGGAGAGGCCGGGATAGAGGCGGCCGGCCAGATGATCCACCCCGGCATGGGTCATGGCGGCCCGCACTATCTCGTCGCGCCGGCTGGCCGGCTCGCTGTGGGGCAGTCGGCCCATGGCCACCACCTCTTCGCACAGGAAGGGGAAATTCAGGGACGAGCTCTGCGGCAACACGCCGACACGGTGGGCCAGCTCGTTGCCGGCCCACTCCCGCCGCTCCCGGCCAAACAGATCTATCTCCCCCTCATGTTCCAGCTCGCCGGTGAGGCACTTGAGCAGCGAGCTCTTGCCGGCGCCGTTGGGGCCGAGCAGGGCGGTGAGGCTGCCCGCCTGCAGGCTGAGGTCGAGCCTGTCCAGGATGGGACGGCCGTCCCGGCTGAGGCTGAGCTGGCGACAGTGCAGCAGGGTCGATGAAGCTGACAAGATGAGTCCTCCGGTTAAAGGGTGCGGCGGCCCTTGACCAGCAGCCAGATGAAGAAGGGGGCGCCCAGCAGGGCGGTGATGATGCCGACCGGCATCTCGGCCGGCGCCAGCAGGGTGCGGGCCAGCATGTCGGCGCCCAGCAGCAGGGCGGCCCCGAGCAGGGCGGAAAGCGGCAGCAGCCGGACATGGTTGGGGCCAGCCAGCAGCCGCACCAGGTGCGGCACCACCAGACCGACGAAACCTATCATGCCGGCCACTGCCACCGCCACGCCGACCCCGGCGGCGGTGAGCAGGATCAGCCGCCGCTTGAGGGACTGTACCTGAATGCCGAGGTGGCGGGCCTCCCCTTCACCCAGCAGCAGGGCGTTGAGGGGGTTGGCATCGCGCATGAACAGGATGAGCAGGGCAACCAGGGTCAGCAGCGCCAGCGCCACGTCCACCGGCTTGCCCGCCGCCAGCGACCCCATCTGCCACAGGCTCAGGTTGCGCAGCATCTGATCGTCGGCGAGATAGGTGAGCAGGCCGATCACGGCGCCGGACAGGGCAGTGACGGCCACCCCGGCCAGCAGCATGACGGTGACCGAGGTGCCGCCTTCCCGGGTGCCGAGCAGATAGACCAGGGTGGTGGTCAGCGCGCCGCCGAGGAAGGCGAGCAGGGGCAGCAGGCCGATGCCGAGCAGGCTCTGCCACTGCTGGCTGAGGGGGGCCAGCAGCACGATGGCCAGCGCCGCGCCGAGCGCCGCCCCGCCGGAGACCCCGATGATGCCGGGGTCGGCCAGGGGGTTGCGAAACAGCCCCTGCATCACGGCGCCGCAGAGGCCGAGAATCCCCCCTACGGCGATGCAGAGCAGGGTGCGTGGCAGGCGGATCTCCTGCACGATCAGCAACTTGTGGGCCTCAATCCCGCTCCCTTGGCCGGCGAACAGGGCGCGCAGGCTCTCGCCAAAGGAGAGGGCCATGGGACCGGTGGCCAAGGATCCGACCAGCAGCAGCGCCAGTGCGCCGCCGGTGAGGCACAGCAGCCAGGGCAGTGGCAGACGCATCATGAACCCAGCTTGATCCACTTGGCGATCTGGCTGGCCTGCTGCAGCGAGGTGAGGCTGAGCCCCCCTTGCAGGGCGTGACCATCGATGGCATGGATGGCCCTGTTCTTGCCGGCCGGGGTGGCGGAAAGGGCGGGCACCTGGCTCAGCACGGTTTCAGGATCCTGATACTGCTGCCAGTCGCGGCCGCTCACCAGCACCAGATCGGGCTGCAGTTCGATCAGGGATTCGGTGGAGACGGGCTTGTAGCCTTGCAGCTGGGCCACCGGGTTGATGCCACCGGCCAGGGTGAGCAGGGCGCTGGCGGTGGTGTTGCCGCCGGCGATGCTGGTGGGCTGGCCCTTGTGCAACAGCAGGAAGATCACCTTGAGCTGCTTGTTCTGCTTGTTCTGCTTGTTCTGCTTGGCCTGAGCGGCCAGCAGCTCGCTCTGGGTCTGGATTTCGGCCTTCAGACGGGTGCCGGCGGCCGGGTCCTTGAGCAGGGTGGCCAGGGTATCGATACGCTGGTTGAGGTTGGCGAGGGTGGGGGCGGTAGGCAGCACGTCCACCTCGACCCCTGCCCGGCGCAGCTGCTCCAGGGCGGGTGGTGGCCCCATCTCGTCGCTGCCGACCAGCCGGGTCGGCGCCAGGCTCAGGATCCCTTCGGCGGCGAGGGCGCGGTGATAGCCGACCCGCGGCAGGTTCTTCGGCTCCGGGCTGCTGATGTCGGTGGCAATGAGGCTCTGCTCGCCCCCGAGTGCCAGAATGAGTTCAGTGGTGGCCGGGCCTATGCTGACGATACGCTCCTGCGCCAGAGCGGGCAGGGACAGGGCTGAGCAGCCGAGCAGGCTGAGTGCGAGGGCAAAACGACGGCCCATGCTAACCTCCGAAGGGTGAATGAAGTGGGATTGTCGCCGAGAATATCAAGCCGTCGAAAAAAATGCACTGAGAATGAAAGCGATTATCAATTGCATTGGTTTGGGGCCTTCATTACAGTATCCGCCATGACAGAACAGGGATGCCGCAGGCATCCCAAGGGAGAACCGATGAGCATTGCACAACGCATTCATGGGCTGCTGGCACAAGATCCCGGCGCTCACCCGTCCACCATCGCCGCCGAGCTGGCCGTCAGCGAATGGGAGGTGGTGCGCCACCTGCCGGCCGAGCTGGTTACCCTGGTGCCCGCCGAGCAGGCAGAAGCCCTGCTGGCGGATCTGGCCGACTGGGGCCAGGTGACCACCATCGTCGAGTCCGACGGCTCCATCTTCGAGGTGAAGGCCCCCTTCCCCCGCGGCAAGAGCGCCCGTGGCTACTACAACCTGATGGGGCGTGACGGCGAGATGCACGGCCACCTCAAGCTCGACAACGTGGTCGGTATTGCCCTAGTCAGCAAGCTGTTCATGGGCAAGGAGGGGCACTCCTTCCAGTTCTTCGGCCACAGCGGTCGCTGCATTTTCAAGGTCTATCTGGGGCGTGACGAGCAGCGTCAGCTGCTGCCGGCCCAGGTGGAACGCTTCATGGCCCTGCGCCACCAGTATCAAGAGGAAGTCAAAGCATGAGTGAACGTCAGGAGCGTCTGCAGAACCGCCTGCAACCGGAGATCCGCGAGTTTCGCGACGGTTGCCGCACCCTGCAGCTGGCGACGGTGGACAGTGAAGGCAACCCCAATGCCAGCTATGCCCCCTTCGTGCTGCAGGAAGATGGCTACTATGTGCTCATCTCCGAGATCGCCCGCCACGCCCGCAACCTGCAACAGGTGCCCAAGGTGTCGCTGATGCTGATCGAGGACGAGAACGGGGCCCGCGAACTGTTTGCCCGCAAGCGCCTCACCTTCGATGCGCTGGCCGAAGTGGTGGCCCGCGACGACGTGCGCTGGGAGAAGGCCGTGGCGGCGCTGGAAGGGCGCTTTGGCGAGATAGTCAAAGGGCTCTCCAATCTCAAGGACTTCGTGCTGTTTCGTCTCAAGCCCGAGCAGGGGCTGTTCGTCAAGGGCTTCGGCCAGGCGTTCCGGGTCTCCGGTGACGAGCTGGTGGACTTCGTCCATCTGGTGGAAGGGCACAAGCGCATCGACAATGGCGCCGAGCTGACCAGCCCGGCCGACGCGCCGGTCTGATCCGCGCGGATCGCCAGGATGAAAAAACGGGCAGCCCTGGGGCTGCCCGTTTTTTTATGGACGGTTTTCCCTCAATCCTGCCAGGAGGCCTTGTTGGGAAAGGCGTCGCGGTCGGCCCGGGTGGCGGTCTCGTTGCATTCACCCCGGATCTTCCAGGAAGTCTGGCTGAGCACTATGTAGCCTTCGCGGCAGTATTTGCGCTCGGTCAGTGCCTGGGTGAGCTGGGCATCCTGCAGTGCTTCGCGCCGCTCCAGCAGGCTCTTGTTCCTGCTCAGCCTGCTGCCGTCATCGTTCTGGAGGCGGGTGGGCAGGGTATCGAGCGGGGCGGCCTCGAAGGTGAAGCGCTTGCTTCCCTCCTCGTTGATGTGGGTCCTGAACAGAGGGGCCGGGCCATCCGGCTGGCGCCCCGGCAAGCCGGAGCAGGCGGTGATTGCCGGTAACAGCAGCGTGAAGGCAACGGCAGAGAGTAGACGCACACAAGACTCCAATCGGGTGATCGCTTCAAAGCGGGCAGATTAACATGCCGGCTCGGGTTGGGTGGCGCCGAGCAGCTCATCCGTCGTGAGCAGGGTCACGCTTCTGCCTTTTGGCAGGCTGAGGTGACGCCACATCCAGTGATGGTGCTCGATGATCTGCTCCGCGCTCAGGTGGGGCCGGTCCGCCGTGGTGTGGGCGTCGGTCACCGCCACCACCTCGAAACCGCGGGCGGCGGCGCTGCGCAGGGTAGTGTCGACGCAAAAATCGGTGGCACAGCCGCAGACGAGCAGCCTGTCCACCGGCTGCTCCGCCAGCAGGAAACCGAGCTCGGTGTCGAGAAAGCTGTCGCAGGCGGTCTTGCGTACCCGGCTGTCATGCCCCTCTGGGGCGAGATCGGCGTGCAGCTGCCAGCCCGGACTGGCGGGATCCACTTCGGAACCGGGGGCATCGTGCTGCACATAGATGACACGACCCTGTTCTGCCCGCACGCGCTCGGCCAATCGATTGATATTGGCGATGACCTGGGCGTCCTGATGGCGAGGCTGAGTGAACAGCCCCTGTTGCATGTCGATGACCAGTAACACATCCATATGAAATCCTTGGGCAATTGTTTGTCAGGGTGGCAGCCACTGGGCTCCTCAGACGCAAGGTCAGGGTTGCAGCCACTGGCTGCAGTCACGACTGCGGGATTGATGCAGTGCGCCCATATCTTGCTTCATTTCATCGGCATTTAGCCAGCGTTCCGGCAGGGGGGCTATGCCGACCCGCACGTCGGCCACCCGGCCGGCTGCCGCCGCTTGCTCCTTGCCCGCTTGCGGCGTCGTCAGCTCAGGCACGATCAGCGCCACCTTGAGGGCCGGGTTGCGACTGGCGATGCGGCTGGCCAGCCCCAGTCCCCCCTCCACGTGGAAGTTGCCGGCGATGTGCATGATGCGCCGGCCCGGGTGGATGCGCAGGTAATCCACCATGCTCTCGGCCATGGTGTCGTCCCAGCTGGTCTGGGCGGCAAAGCGGCGGGCGTTGCCGTCGGCATCCCCATGATGGAGCGAGGCCATGAATTTCTGGCGATAGGGGTCATCGCCGAGGGTGAGGGTGCGGGCCAGCTGGCTGCGGCGGCTGGCGGGCAGCTGATCCAGCCAGGCCGGCCCCTCCTGGCCGACACAGCTCACCAGCGGTTTGGGGGCATTGGCGGCGATGATCGGCAGGTGGTGCGCCTTGGCGAACTCCACCAGCGGGCGATAGTCGCTCGGGTAGTTGGGCCAGGCGTTGCCGTCGCGAATGAGGGCCGCCTCGCCGATGCGACCGGCCAGGTAGGCATCCAGCACCGGCTGATCGGCGCGGCTGAACTGCTCCATGGAGAGCACCAGGGGGCGGCCGTCTGCCTGCGCCGTGTCGGCCAGGCCCGCCAGCATTCTGGCCTGCAGCAGGTGCACCGCCGGGTGGGTGTGCAGCTCGCCCACCAGCACTATGTCGGCATCCGCCACCCGGGTCAGGGCCTGCTCCAGGGTCAGCGCATCCCCCTGGGTGGCCTTGAGCTGATAGTGATAGAGGGTGCCGGCATCGTTGACGGGGGCCGTCGTGGCACAGGCGGCCAGCAGCAGGGGCAGGGTGAGCAGGGGCAGAAGTCGGGTCATGGGTGTCTCGCAGCGATGAGGTGCCTGCACCATACAATGGCAGCATGGCGGGCGGGAAAACAGAGGGGAGTAGTGTAGAACCTAATTATGACAAAAGAAAATGAGAATGATTCCGTTTATTATTGATCTTTGTTGAGAGGTGAGTAATATGCCCGCTGTTTGATAACAGTTCTCAATAAGGATTTGCAGTGGCCCATAACAACACCCTATCGCTGGTCGCCCTTGCCGTGGCGGCCGGCCTCGCTTCCCCGGTTTTTGCGGCGGACAAGAAAGCAGATGACGTCATGGTGGTCAGTGGCTCCCGGATGGAGCAGAAACTGGAAGATGTCTCCGGTCCCATCTCGGTCATTACCGCCGAACAGATTGAAGAGCAGGTGGTGAGCAACGTCGCCGACCTGTTCCGTTACGAGCCGGGCGTCACCGCCCTCGGCGGCGCCGGCGATGCCCAGACCTTCATCATTCGCGGTATGGGCGAGAACCGGGTCAAGATAGTGCGCGACGGCGTGCGCGAGAACGACGCCTACAAGAACGGCGGCGTGGGCCAGAGCTATTTCGACACCGACATGATCAAGCAGGTCGAGGTGGTCAAGGGGCCGGCCTCGGCCGCCTACGGCTCCGATGCGCTGGGCGGCGTCATCGCCATCACCACCAAGGATGCAGCGGATTTCCTCAAGGGGCGCGACAGTTATCTGGACGCCACCTCCGGCTATGCCTCCAGCAGCCACCAGAAGATGGCGGGCTTTACCGGTGCCCTGCGTACCGGCGAGCTGGAAAACCTGCTGCGCTACACCTGGCGTGACGGCGGGGTGACCCAGAACTACGACAGCGACAAGAACGAGTTCGACATCGTCAGCCAGGCGCTGCTGTTCAAGAGCCAGTGGAACCTGAGCGATAGCCAGTTCCTCAAGCTGACCGTCGACTACTTCACCGAGGGTCAGGACCCCGACGCGGTCGACCTCACCAAGGCGGGCTCTGTCTTCAACCAGCCAATCACCGACAAGGATACCGACAACCTGTCGCTGGTGCTGGATCACGGCATCGCCCTGCAGGCACCCTGGGTCGATCGCATCGACAGCAAGCTCTACTACGCCCGCACCAAGCAGACCATGGATCAGTACGCCTCCTCCAAATACCCGGTGCGGCCGACCAACCCCTATGTGACCAAGAACTCGCTGGATCACAACGGTTTCGAGCAGAAGAGCCTGGGCGCCCAGGTGAAGTTCAGCAAGGCGCTGGATAGCCAGCGACTGGCCTGGGGCCTGGAGTATGAGCACACCGACAACGAGCGGACCCGCTTCAAGGCGCCGACCGTGGCGGGGGATTTTGAAGGCTACAGCGAGCTGAGCTTCCCCTCCACCACCACAGAGCACGGCGCCCTGTGGGCGTTCGACGAGCTGAAGTTCGGCGAGCGCTGGGTGCTGACGCCGGGGGCCCGCTATGACTACTACCGGATGAACCCGGATCAGGATCCCGCCTACACGGGCGAGAACCTCAAACGCTTCTCCGAAGGGGAGTTCTCGCCCAAGCTGGGGCTGGTATTCAAGGCGCACGAGGCGGCCAACCTGTTCGCCCAGTACAGCCACGGCTACAAGACCCCCATGTATGACAACGCCTTCTCCACCCTGAACCATCAGGCGTACGGCTATCGCATCGAGCCCAACACCAACCTCAAACCCGAGAGCAGCGACGGCATCGATCTGGGGGTGCGCGGCAGCGCCGGCGGTTTCAGCTATGAAGTGGCCACCTTCTACAACAAGTTCGACGACTTCATCGAGCTGGGCCAGGTGAGCACCGAAGGGCGCACCGCCGTCTACCAGTACCAGAACCTGGACAAGGCCACCACCAAGGGGACCGAGGCCAAGGCGGACTACTGGCTGAACGATCTGGTCAACGTCTGGGGCAACCTTTCCTACATCGAGGGCAAGGATGGCGACGGCAACTACATCAACAGCCTGAGCCCGCTCAAGGGGACCCTGGGGGTACGACTGGAGCAGGCCAACTGGAACATCAACACCGCCCTGCGCTTTGCCGACGACATGAGCAAGGTGGGCAAGGATGCCAAGGGCAACGACAACATCAAGAGCGCGGGCTGGGGCGTGGTGGACATCTACGCCCAGTTCAAGCCGGTGCAGGATCTGCAGTTCAACGTGGGCGTCTTCAACCTGTTTGACAAGGAGTACGTCAACTACGAGAGCATCACGGGGCAGAGCGCCAGTGCCAGCACCAGCAACAAGACCGAGCCGGGCCGCAACCTGAGTGCACGGGTCAAGTACGTGTTCTGATGAATACCCATCACGACAAGGGGCCTGCGGGCCCCTTTTTCATGGCGCAAGCGAACGGCCAAAAAGAAACCCGCCGGTGGCGGGTGGAAGGATTGCAACACTAACCAGGAGGAGGTGTTACTCGATAGACACCGGTCTTGCGCCAATAGTTCAATTTTATTGATGTTTTTCACTATTATCTGCGCGGCTTCCCGCCCGGGATCGCAGGATCCCCACCGGCAAATCGGTTATCATTTGTGCCCCATCTTCCCCCTTGCCGAGGATCTATGCCCGCCTTCTCCTGGTTAGCCCTGTTTTTTGGTGCTTTCTACTTCGTCTATGGTGCCTATCTGCCGTTCTGGTCGCTCTGGCTGGAGGGGATCGGGGTGAGCGCCGAGATGATAGGCCTGCTGCTCGGTGCCGGCATGGCGATCCGCTTTGCCGGCAACCTGATGGTGATGGGGCAGATCAAGGGGGCGGGGCACCTGCTGCCGGTCACCCGCCTGCTCTGCCTGCTCAGTCTGCTGGCCTTCCTCGGCTTTTATCTCAGCCACAATCTCTGGTGGCTGGTGGGACTGACCCTGGTGGCGAACTTCATCTACCCGACCCTGATGCCGGTAGGGGAGGCGCTGGCCACCCGCATGGTAGTGCAGGCGCACCTCGACTACGGCAAGGTGCGCCTGTGCGGCTCCTTTGCCTTCATCGTCGCCTCGACCCTGGTGGGGGCCCTGGTGGGGAATTTTGGCAGCGAGTGGGTGCTGCACACCATGGTGGCCGGGCTGCTGTTGATGCTGCTGCTCAGCTGGCTGCCGCTGCACCCGGCGCCGCGGGACATTCAGGGCGAGCGGGCCAAGGCCTCCCTGCTCGATACCCTCAAGTCTCCCCAGGTGCGCCGCTTCCTGCTGATCTCGGCCCTGCTGCAGGGCAGTCACGCCGCCTACTACGGCTTCAGCGCCATTCACTGGAAGGCGGCGGGCTACAGCGGCACCACCATCGGCTATCTGTGGGCGCTGGGGGTGGTGGCGGAGATCGGCATGTTCGCCGCCGACAAGCGCTTCCTCAACCGCTTCGGCGCCCAGACTCTGTTTCTGGTGGGGGCGCTGGGCTGCGTGGTGCGCTGGATCCTGCTTGGAGCCTCCACCGAGATCCTGGTGCTGGTGGCGGGCCAGCTGCTGCATGCGGTTACCTTCTGCGTCAGCCACCTCGGCGCCGTGCGCTTCATGACCCGCCAGCTGCCGGCCGAGCAGCTGATCCCGACCCAGGCGCTCTATGCGGCGCTGGGGCTCGGCATGACGGTGGCCGCCCTGATGACCCTGTGCGGTCTGCTCTACGAACCGCTGGGAGGCAGCATCTTCTTCCTGATGGTGCTGGTGGTACTGCCGGTGTTCGTGCTGCGCCTGCGCCCAGCTGCGCCGTCTGGGCAGGGGCATGTCCCGGTCTGATACCGACCCGTCTGAATCATCACGCAGCAAAAGGGAGAGCCATGGCTCTCCCTTTTTCGTTGCGGCGTGCGGCGTTACCGCGCTTCGCCAAGATAGTGGCGGCTCAGGCGGCGCCAGGTATCCGAGCCTATGGTGCCAGCAAGCAGCTCATTGGATGCGGTATCAAAGCGACCATCCGGCAGCCAGCCCAGCTGGGGCAGCAGCCGGGCGAGGGTGGCGTCATTGTGCTGCAGCTCCCTGTCCAGGGTTTCCCAGAAGGCGCTCCCCTTGACGTAAAAGAGCGGGTAGTAGGAGCGATCTCCTGCCATCACCTCGCGGGCTGCCCGATAGAGGCCGCTCTCGCCATGGGGCAACTGCTTGCCCCGTTCGGCCAGCTCGTTGACCGCCGTGACCTGATGCAGCCGAAAGCGGCGCAGCGCCTTGATGGCAAGGTACTCGGCAAGGCTCTCGTTGACCCAGGTGGGCTGTGGCGCGGTGCTGAGGATGTGCACCGCCTCGTGGGCGGAGGTGCGCAGCAGACGCAGTGGCGCCTGTGGCGTCGGCTTGCCATCCCTGGTGGGGTAGTTGGCGACAAACACCTGATCCCCGGCGGCGCCGCCGAGGGAGCGGGTCGCCACATCCCGCCCCAGCCACACCAGCCGCCACGGGTGAGTGGGCGGGGTGACATCGAGCTGGAAGGCCAGATAGTCGATGATCTCATTCATTTGTTGCTGCAGGGCCGGCAGATCGAGCCGATTGGCCGTCTCGTCATGGCTGAGCAGCAGCCTGGGATCCCGTTCGGTGACGGGCACTGTGGCCAGACCAAATGGCAGGATCAGCGGCGGCTGGTTGAGGTCCGGCAGCGGCTGGCAACTGCCATCCGGCAGACAGACTTCCCCTTGGCGACTCCCTTGCTGGCGCACCAGATTGCCCCATTCGGTCAATAGCCACCGATTGGGGGCAAACAGCAGCGATGCCTGGGCCGAGGCATCGGCCCCCAGGGCTGGCGCCGGAGTGAGGGTTACCTGCCAGCCGACCTCTTGGCAGGAGAAGGGCTGGTTGAGGGCCACCGGCTGGCTGTCTGCAAGACAGACCAGCTTGGGTGAAACCGGCGCGGTGCTGCCCGGCAACTGACGAGGGGGGAGCAGGGTAAAAGGGGGATTGCCCTGCATCGTGAGGCGTACCTGCAACTCATTGGCACGGCTGCCCTGCTCAATGTGGTAGCGGGGGCCGCTGGTGTCATCGGCGGCGCAGGCCCACAGCGGCAGCAACCACAGGGCACACAGGGTGAGATGGCGACTCATAGGGGATCAACGCTCCTCCTCGAAGGCCAGCAGATCCCCGGGCTGGCAGCCCAGTTCGCGGCAGATCGCCTCCAGGGTGGAGAAGCGAACCGCCTTGGCATGGCCGTTTTTCAGGATGGAGAGGTTGGCCTCTGTGATGTTGACCCGCAGGGCCAGCTCGCGGGCGGTCATCTTGCGTTCGGCCAGCAGGGCATCGAGTCGGATGATGATGGGCATGGGATCCTCACACCGTCAGTTGTTGTTCATCGGCCAGCAATTTGGCCTCGCGCATCACCAGGGCCAGTGCCGAGACGATCAACCCGGCCAGCAGCAGCTGGAAGTCCGACGAGCTGATGTTGATCTTGCCGTGCAGCTCGGGTCCCGGCAGGGTGAGCACTATGTCCAGCAGCGGCGTCGTGCCGATCTTGGTGACGAAGCTGACGCAGAGCAGCAGGCCGATCCACTGGTAGCGACGGATCTGGCTGAAGGTGAACAGCATGGCCTGCCGGTAGCCGCGAAACAGCTGGAGCAGCTGCCACAGCATCAGCATGAACACCAGGTCCGGCAGCAGCATCACCAGGGTGCCCAGCAGGCGGGTTCCCAAAGTGAGGGGATAGTCGGCAACGGCGGGCTGGGTGCTGGCCTGCGGGAGCGACTCCGTGGTCAGGGGCACCTTGCCGAGCACCGAACTCTCTTCCACCTTCAGCGCTTCTTGCAGTTCCTGCTGCAGGTAGTCGCTGCCGCCGATCAGGTGTGACCAGACCCCCATGACCGTCAGGACGGGGGTGGCCAGCAGAGTAGCCAGCAGGATCCATTCGATCAGGCTGCTCATGCGTTCGAGCTTGTTGTGTTTCATCGCTTACCTCTTTGAGTGAAAGGGTGGGCCACGCGTAGCGCCGAGTTATCGTTTATCAATAAACACAGCCAGATGTTTATCGTTTTTCGATATTTATTCAACCATTTTTTATTGAAAAACGATAAATTCTCGCCGCAATAAGGAGATGACATTTTCCGGGCAGCTCTCTAGACTGGCTGCTGCTGCGCTTGAATCTTCAACACGGACAAGAGGTTACAGATGCACCAGGGATGGTTGCTGATCGGATTGTCGCTCTCCTATCTGGGGCTGCTGTTTCTGATCGCCTACGTGGCGGACAAGAACAAACGGCGTCGCCTGCAGGGCCAGCCCCTGCTCTACAGCCTGTCGCTGGCGGTCTACTGCACCTCCTGGACCTTCTTCGGCACCGTGGGCCAGGCCAGCGAGTCGCCCTGGTCGCCCGTGCCCATCTACCTGGGGCCCATGCTGGTGTTCCTGTTCGGCTGGCGACTGCTGGCCCGCCTCATCCTGGTGGCCAAGCGCGAACATATCACCTCCATCGCCGACTTCATCGCCGCCCGTTACGGCAAGTCCCAGCGCCTGGCCATGGTGATCGCGCTGATCGCCATCATGGGCATACTTCCGTACCTGGTGCTGCAGCTCAAAGCCATCGTCACCGGGCTGGATCTGCTGATGGCCAACCCTGTGCCCGCCGGCCCCACCGGCAATACCGCCGGGCTGGCGCTCGGGGTGGCCCTGCTGCTGGCCCTGTTCAGCATACTGTTCGGCACCCGCCACCTGGATGCCACCGAGCACCACCGCGGCATGGTGGTGGCCATCGCCTTCGAGTCCGTGGTCAAGCTGCTCGCCTTCATGGCGGTGGGGAGCTTCGCGCTCTGGCTCATCCTCAGCAAGCCGAGCCAGGCCCGCACCCTGGTGGCCAGCGATTTTCTCGATGCGGTGGTGGCGGTGACGCCGGGCAGCCTGCTGGAGCTCGCCATCTACACCCTGGTGGCCATGTGCGCCGTCATCTGCCTGCCGCGCCAGTTTCACGTGACCGTGGTGGAGAACAACCAGGGCCAGGATCTACACTGGGCGCGCTGGTTGTTCCCGCTCTACCTGTTCATGATGGGGCTCTTCATCTGGCCGCTGGCGCTGGCTGGTAAGCAGTGGGTGGGGGCCGGCATGGCCTCGGATACCTATGTGATCAGCCTCCCCATGTCGCTCGGGTTCGACGGCATGGCGCTGCTGGCGTTTCTCGGCGGCACCTCGGCGGCCACCGGCATGGTGATCGTCTGCACCATAGCGCTGGCCATCATGGTCAGCAACGATCTGGTGCTGCCGGTGCTGCTGCGCCGCTTCTGGCAGCAGGGGCGCGACGAGCGGCTGGTGCGCCTGCTGCTGCAGGTGCGCCGCGGCGCCATCCTGCTGATCCTGCTGGCGGCCTGGGGGCTCTACCTCTGGCTCGGCGATCTCACCAGCCTGTCGCGCATCGGCTACCTGTCGTTCGGTGCGGTGGCCCAGTTCGCGCCGGCCCTGCTGCTCGGTCTCTACTGGCGGCACGGCAACCGCAAGGGGGTCTATCTCGGCCTCGCCCTCGGGGTCAACCTCTGGTTCGCCACCCTGCTGGCGGAGAGCGGCCTGCTGGCCGGCTCGCCGCTGGCGACCCTGCTGGCGCCGCCCGACTGGCCTGCGGTGCGCGACCTGAGCCTGGGGGCCTGGTGCATCTTCCTCAGCCTGTTGCTCAACCTTGTCGGCTATGTGGCGGGCTCCCTGCTCTCCCGCCCGGCGGTGAGCGAGCGGCTGCAGGCGGCCAACTTCGTCGGCAAGCCGAGCCGCGACACCACTGCGCTCTATCAGGCGCGGGTTTCGGTCAAGGAGCTGGAGATGCTGGCAGCCCGCTTCGTCGGCTCGAGTCGGGTCAAGCGCGCCTTCGGCCGTTTCGCCGGCGAGCGAGGCGGCACCCTGGCGCCCCAGATGCAGGCCTCCGCCGAGCTCATCGCCCACACTGAGCGGCTGCTGGCTGGGGTGTTCGGCACCTCGTCCGCGCGGCTGGTGCTGGCCTCGGCCCTGCAGGGGCGCAACATGCAGCTGGAAGAGATCGCCACCATAGTGGACGAGGCCTCCGACGTGTTTCGCTTCAACCGCGGCCTGCTGCAGGGAGCCATCGAACACATGGGGCAGGGGATCTCGGTGGTGGACCGGGAACTCAAGCTGGTGGCCTGGAACCGGCGCTACATCGAGCTGTTCCACTATCCCCCCGGCCTCATCCAGGTGGGTCGCCCCATCGAGGAGATCATCCGCTACAACGCCCAGCAGGGGCTGTGCGGCCCCGGCGATGTGGAGGCCCAGGTGGCGCGGCGGGTCGCCTTCATGCAGCGGGGCAGCCAGCACATCTCGGCCCGCGAGCGTCCCGATGGCCGGGTGATCGAGATGCAGGGCAACCCCATGCCGGCGGGCGGCTTCGTGATGACCTTTACCGACATCACCCCGTTTCGTGACGCCGAGCGGGTGCTGCGCGAGGCCAACGAACACCTGGAGGCGCGGGTGGCCGAGCGCACCCACGAGCTCTCCGAGCTCAACCGCCAGCTGCTGCTGGTGAACCAGCAGGTGGAGCGGGCCAACCACTCCAAGAGCCGCTTCCTGGCGGCGGTGAGCCACGATCTCACCCAGCCGCTCAACGCCGCCAAGCTGTTTACCTCCTCCCTGCTGGAGATGCTGCCGCCGGCGGACGAGCCGGCCCGCATCGCCCGCCACATCGACGACGCGCTGGGGGCGACCGAGGATCTCATCACCGATCTGCTCGACATCTCGCGGCTCGAAGCGGGCAAGTTCAAGGCCAAGAAACTGGATTTCGCCCTGCGCGACGTGTTCGACAACCTCAAGGCGGAGTTCGGCGTGCTGGCGCAGGCGGGGGGGATCCAGTTCTCGGTGGTGGAGAGCGGTGTGGCGGTCTACAGCGACGTGCGCCTGCTGCGGCGGGTGCTGCAAAACTTCCTCACCAACGCCTTTCGCTACAACCCGGGCGGCCGGGTGCTGCTCGGCTGTCGCCGGCTCGGCGACAAGGTGCGCATCGAGGTGTGGGACAACGGCCCCGGCATTCCGGCCGACAAGCAGGAGGCGATCTTCGACGAGTTCTCCCGCCTCGATCACTCCCGTACCGCGCGGGAGCAGGGGCTGGGGCTCGGCCTTGCCATCGCCCGCGGCATCGCCCTGGTGCTCGGCCACAACCTGACCCTGCGCAGCTGGCCGGGAGCGGGCTCGGTATTTGCCGTCACCCTCAATCTGGCGACCCGTCCTGTCGCAACGACGCAGGTAGCGGCCCCCGCCCAGCGGGACAGCCAGCTGGAGGGGATCCGGGTGCTCTGCATCGACAACGAGAGCGACATCCTGATCGCCATGCAGTCACTGCTGGGGCGCTGGGGCTGCGAGGTGGTGTGCGCCCAGAGCCAGGCCCAGGCGGAGGATCTCATCGCCGGCGGCTTCCTGCCGCAGCTGGTGCTCTCCGATTACCATCTGGACGACGGCAAGACCGGGCTACAGGCGCTGCACATGCTGCGTCTCGCCCACGGCAACGACATCGGCGGCATCATCATCAGTGCGGATCGCAAGAGCGAGCTGCAGGCACAGATCCGCGAACACGGCTACGGCTACATCAGCAAACCGGTCAAACCGCTCAAGCTGCGGGCGCTGATGAACAGCATCTTGCGGCCGGCCAAACTTGATGGTGATCACGAATCCGGGAATTCGTCCGATTTTTAATCGGCGGCCCCCAAGTGGCAAGATCGGCACTTTCCGACCCGGAAATGTGCCTTTTCTTCTCGTTTGAGGCTCAAAACCGGTAAAAAGTGACTTATTAATAATCAATCAGGGGTTTGCCCTCTCTCCTTTGACTCCCTTATAGTCAGGTCGCGATTATTTTTATCGCAAATCAAGTTGTGCAAAAGGCAAACCGGATGAAAGTCCGGGACGCAAAGCTTCCGGTCTAAGGGTCAGCGGTACCTAGGATAGCGGGGCCACCACAGGTTGTTTCGTCCATGGGCCAAGCCATGGTGCGATGTTGTCTGCGTTACCTGTCAGGTTGCGTTGCCTTTTTCGTTATCTATTCCAAGAACGAAATAAGGATATTCAACTATGTTAAGTCCAAAACCCTCCGTACTGGCACTGATCGTCGGGGGGCTCTGTGCCTCCTCCGCCTTCGCTGCCGCCCCCGGCAAACCCACCATCGGCTGGGGCGAAACCAAGTTCGCCATCGTCGAAGTGGACCAGGCCGCCACCTCCTACAACAAGCTGGTGACGGTTCACAAGGATGGTGCCCCGGTCAGCGTGAGCTGGAACCTCTGGTCCGGTGATGTCGGCCAGACCGCCAAGGTACTGCTCGACGGCAAGGAGGTGTGGTCCGGTGCCGCGTCCGCCTCCGGCACCGCCAACTTCAAGGTCACCAAGGGGGGCCGCTACCAGATGCAGGTAGCGCTGTGCAACGCCGACGGCTGCACCCTCTCCGACAAGAAAGAGATCCTGGTGGCCGACACCGACGGCAGCCACCTGCTGCCACTCAAGGCGCCGCTCAAGGAGAACAACAAGCCCTACGTCAACAAGACCGGCAAGGTGATGGGGGCCTACTACGTGGAGTGGGGGGTCTATGGTCGCAAGTTCACCGTGGACAAGATCCCGGCCCAGAACCTGACCCACATCCTCTACGGCTTCACCCCGATCTGCGGTGGCAACGGCATCAACGACAGCCTCAAAGAGATCTCCGGCAGCTTCGAGGCGCTGCAGCGCTCCTGTGCCGGCCGCGAGGACTTCAAGGTCTCCATCCACGATCCCTGGGCCGCCATCCAGATGGGGCAGGGCAACCTCACTGCCTATGACGAACCCTACAAGGGCAACTTCGGCAACCTGATGGCGCTCAAGAAGGCCTATCCGGACCTGAAGATCCTCCCCTCCATCGGTGGCTGGACTCTCTCCGACCCCTTCTTCTTCTTCGGTGACAAGGCCAAGCGCGACACCTTCGTCGCCTCGGTGAAGGAGTTCCTGCAGACCTGGAAATTCTTCGACGGGGTGGACATCGACTGGGAATTCCCGGGTGGCCTGGGGGCCAACCCCAACCTCGGCAGCCCCTCCGATGGCGAGACCTACGTGCTGCTGATGAAGGAACTGCGCGCCATGCTCGACGAGCTGAGCGCAGAGACGGGCCGCACCTATGAACTCACCTCCGCCATCAGCGCCGGCGGCGACAAGATTGCCAAGGTGGACTATCGCGCCGCCCAGCAATACATGAATCACATCTTCCTGATGAGCTACGACTTCAACGGCGCCTGGACCAACACCGGGTTGGGCCACCAGACCGCGCTCTACGAGTCGAGCTGGGATCCCAACACCAAGTACACCACCGACAAGGGGGTCAAGGCGCTGCTGGGTCAGGGCGTCGAGCCCGGCAAGGTGGTGGTGGGGGCCGCCATGTATGGCCGCGGCTGGACCGGCGTCAGCGGGTATCAGGGCAACAACCCCTTCACCGGCACCGCCACCGGCCCGATTGCGGGCACCGAGGCGGAAGGGATCTGGGAGAAGGGGGTCATCGATTATCGCGGCATCGCCAAGGGCAAGATGGCCGGCGACTGGCAGTACAGCTATGACGAAGTGGCAGAGGCACCGTCCGTGTTCAAGGCTGCCACCGGCGAGCTCATCACCTTCGATGACGAGCGCTCGGTCAAGGCCAAGGGGCAGTACGTGCTGGCCAACCAGCTCGGCGGCATGTTCGCCTGGGAAATCGACGCCGACAACGGCGACATTCTCAACGCCATGCACGAGGGGCTGGGCCACGGCGATAGCACACCGCCGGTCAACAAGCCGCCGGTGGCCAATGCCGGCAACGATCTCGCGGTGACCGGGCCGGCCGAGCTGGTGCTGGACGGTTCCTCCTCCCGCGATCCGGAAGGGGCTGTGCTGAGCTACAGCTGGGCCCAGATCTCCGGTCCCAAGGCGACCCTGAGCGACGCCACCCAGGCCAAGGCCAAGGTAGCCGTCGATGCAGTGAGCCAGGACGTCAACCTGGTGTTCGAACTGACCGTGACCGATGACCACAACCTCAGCGCCAAGGATCAGGTGGTGGTGACCAACAAGGCGCCACAGCCCAACCTGCCACCGGTCGTCACGGTGCAGGACAAGGTCTCGGTCCAGGCCGGCAAGCAGGTGAGCATCACCGCCAACGCCAGCGATCCCAACGGCGACACCCTGAGCTATCAGTGGAGCGTGCCGGCCGGGCTCACCGCCAGCGGTCAGAACAGCAAGACCCTGGTGGTGACCGGCCCCAGCATCACCGTGGAGACCGGCTATGACCTCACCGTCACCGTGACCGACGGCGCACTGGATGCCCAGGCCGCTACCCGCCTCACCGTGACCCCGGTCAGCGGTGGCGGCGACTGCAACGCCACCGATCCGGATGCCGCCAACTGGCCGGCCTGGAAGGCTGCGACCACCTACAACGGTGGCGAGAAGGTGAGCCACAACCAGCTGGTATGGCAGGCCAAATACTGGACCCAGGGCAATGAGCCGAGCCGCAGCGCCGATCAGTGGAAGCTGATAAGCCAGGTGCAGCTGGGTTGGGATGCCAATGTCGCCTACAACGCAGGTGACGTGACCAGCCACAACGGTCGCCAGTGGAAGGCCCAGTACTGGACCCGCGGCAACGAGCCAGGCAAGCACGACGTCTGGCAGGACATCGGCGCCGCCAGCTGCAAGTAATTCACCATCCACAGGGGCATGCCAGGCATGCCCCTCCTTTTCCCCCATAACAACAAAAGAGCACCACCATGACCACATGCACCACACATCTTGCCTGCCTGATCGGCGCAGCCCTGGCAAGCGGCCCGCTGCTGGCCGCCGTTCAGCCCCCCACGCCACAGGTCTTTGATACCACCCAGCCGCAGAACGATCTGCAGGGATCGCTGCTGGCCGGGGTCCAGTTTGCCCAGAGCCAGATCCTGCCCGCCCACCCGCGGGAGGGGGATAACCAGCCCCGCCTCACCGCCCTGCGCAAGAGCCTGCTGCTGGTGCGCCCGCTGCAGGCCGGCAACGAGGCGCCGCTGGCGCTCGAGGCCCGCGACGGCGCCGGCAAGCTGCTCGGCAGCCTCACGCTGGAGCCGCCCTCCCGCCTGCCCAAGACCGCCTACTACCTGGAGGGGACGCCGGAGGAGGGGGTCGACTTCACCCCGGGCCCCGGCACCAGTACCGTCATCAACAGCAGCAGCGAGCTGGCCAGGCTGAGCGACCCGAGCGGTGCCTTCCTGCTCGGCAAGTTGCAGCCCCATGCCCTGGTCACCATCCAGACCGCCGACGGCCGCTGGGTGCGCGACATCTTCTTGCCCCGCGATGCGAGCCTGGAGGGCAAGATGGTGCGCCTCGCCTCCAATGCCGGCTACAACTCCACCGTCTACTTCAGCGGCCGTCAGGTGACCCTCTCCCGTGGCCAGAGCCAGCAGTTCAAGTTCGTGCGCGGCCAGTGGATCCGCGATGGCGAGCTGGAAAACAACGGCATCACCTATGCGAGCGACGCCTGGAGCGCCGTGCTGCCGGCCGAGTGGATCATGCCCGGCCTCACCCTGCGCCTGAGCCAGGGGGATCTGAGCGGCGAGCTGACCGACCTCAAGGTGGGGGCGCCGGGGGAGCTGCTCATTCACACCATCGACATCGGCATGCTGACCAGCCCGCGCGACCAGTTCGCCTTTGCCAAAGACAAAGAGGCCCAGCGGGAGTACTTCCAGACCATTCCCGCCAGCCGCCTCGTCGTCAGCCAGTATGCGCCGCTGGCGCTGCCGGAAGTGATGCTGCCCGATGGCACCCTGCTCACCGACTTTGATCCGAGCGAGGGGGGTTGGCACAGCGGCACCATGCGCCAGCGCATCGGCAAAGAGCTCATCTCCCTTGGCATCGACAATGCCAACTACGGCATCAACAGCACCGCCGGGGAGGGGGAGAGCAGCCACCCCTACGTGGTGGCCCAGCTGGCGGCCCACAACAGCCGCGGCAAGTACGCCAACGGGGTGCAGGTGCACGGCGGCTCCGGCGGGGGCGGCATCGTCACCCTGGACGCCTCCCTTGGCAACGAGTTCAGCCACGAGGTGGGTCACAACTACGGCCTTGGCCACTATGTGGGCGGCTTTGCCGGCTCGGTGCACCGCAGCGCCGACCAGATCAATGCCACCTGGGGCTGGGATGGCGACAAGAACCGCTTCATCCCCAACTTCTTTGCGAGCCGCAGCGGCCAGAGCGCCTGCCTGGACGGTCAGTGCCAGGCCCCGTTTGATGGCCGCAAGTTCGGCTTCGACGCCATGGCCGGCGGCGAGCCGCTCTCCGGCTTCAACCGTTTCACCCTCTACACCCCCAACTCGGCGGCCATCATCCAGCGCTTCCTCGAGAGCAAGGCGGTGTTCGACGCCAGCTCACCTACCGGTTTCAGCAAGTGGAACGAAAGCCAGGCGAAGATGGAGCCCTACCGCCACCGGGTCACTCTCGCCGAGCAGATCACCGCGCCGGTGAGCGATCTGGGTGAGGCCAGGCTGGCCGCCCTGCTGGCCGAGTACGATCTGGTCAAGGTGGCCATGTGGGATGGCAACTGGACCCGTAACATCCAGCTGCCGGCCGCCTCGACGGTCAATCGCGGCCGCATCGTCAGCATCGACCACAATGCCGGCTACAACAGCACCCTCTTCATCAACGGCCAGCAGATCACCGTCTCGCGCGGCTTCAAGAAGAGCTACACCTCCGACGGCAGCCGCTGGAACGAGGGGGCGCCGGCGGATCTGGCGGTAGATCGCAAGCCTGCCGCCTTCGGCGTGCCGGTGACCACCCTGGTCGGCTACTACGACCCGCAGGGTCAGCTGCCGAGCTACCTCTACCCGGCGCTGCACGGCGCCTACGGCTTTGCCTATGGCGATGATGGCGAGCGGCTCGGCAACAGCGACTGCCAGCTGCAGGTGGAGACCCGCGACGGCCTGCTGCGCTTCAAGCTGGCCAACCACAGGCTGAACGCCAGCGTGATGAACAAGTTCCACGTCAATGTGCCGACCGCGAGTGAGCCGCGCAGCGCCAGCGTGCTGTGCCGCAACCAGTCACAGGCCGAGGCCCAGCTTGCGGCTGCCCCGGCCGGGCTCGGTTACACGGTCAACGGCATGCCGCTGACGACGCGTTGATCCCTTTTCGCCTCGCGCAACGCGAGGTGCCACGGGCGGGGGCCAAGCCCCGCCCTTCTCTAGCAAGAGGTAAATATGATGACAAGAAAGTCCTCTGTGGCCACCCTGCTGGCCGCGCTCTGTCTGAGTGGCCAGTTGTGGGCCGCCACCCCTTATGACATCAATCAGGGCTATGCCGGCGGCAGCCAGGTCAGCTTCAACGGCCAGATCTACGAGGCCAAGTGGTACGCCAATCCGGGCCAGAGCCCGGGAGTGCAGGTGGCCAACGAGTGGGACTCGCCGTGGGCGCTGATGGGGGAGGGTGAGGTGACGCCCCCCGCCAGCGGAGAGGGGGTCACTCCGCCTGAGCAGGGCGGCAGCGGTACCGCCGACGGCAGCCCCGTCTACCTGAGCCAGAGCGAGCTGGATGCCAGGGAGCAGGCGCTCACCGACTTCCCGGCCATGACGGCGGTCAAGGCCTCCATCGCCACCCGCGACAACGCCGTGGTCGAGGCGGTGGCCCCCGGTCTGCCGCTCAACCCCGCCAACGTCAAACGGGTGGAGGGGTTGCTCAGCGAATCGCAGTTCAACTTCCTGTTCCCGCTGCGGGCGCCGGAGTACACCTATCGCGGCTTCCTGCAGGCGGTGGCCAAGTTTCCGGCCTTCTGTGGCGACTACAGCGACGGGCGCAACGCCGAGGCCATCTGCCGCAAGTCGCTGGCCACCATGTTCGCCCACTTCGCCCAGGAGACCGGCGGCCACGAGAACTGGCGACCCGAGCCCGAGTGGCGCCAGGGGCTGGTGTGGGTGCGGGAGATGGGCTGGACCGAGCAGATGCGCGGCGGCTACAACGCCGAGTGCAATCCCGAGGTGTGGCAGGGTCAGCAGTGGCCGTGCGGCAAGTTCGACAACGGCGAGTTCAAGAGCTACTTCGGTCGCGGTGCTAAGCAGCTGTCGTACAACTACAACTACGGCCCCTTCTCCGAGGCCATGTTCGGCACAGTGCGCACCCTGCTGGACAACCCGGAGAAAGTGGCGGACACCTGGCTCAACCTGGCCAGCGCCGTCTTCTTCTTCGTCTATCCGCAGCCGCCCAAGCCCTCCATGCTGCACGTGGTCGATGGCACCTGGCAGCCCAATGCCCACGACCGGCAGAACGGCCTGGTGCCGGGCTTCGGGGTGACCACCCAGATCATCAACGGCGGGGTAGAGTGCGGCGGTGCGGCCGAGCATGCCCAGTCCCAGAACCGGATCACCTACTACCAGGCCCAGGCCCAGTATCTGGGGGTGCCGGTGCCCGCCGACGAGGTGCTCGGCTGCAAGAACATGAAGGTGTTCGACGAGGCCGGCGCCGGCGCCCTGCCCATCTACTGGGAGAACGACTGGAGCTATGTGCCGGGCAACCCCAACGGCGGCAAGAGCTACGCCTGCAAGCTGGTGGGCTACCAGACCCGTTTCAGCGCGTTCAAGGAGCGTGACTACAGCCGCTGCGTGCAGCACTTCTTCCCCGAGGTGGTGATCGAGGATAACGGCGGTGGCACCAACCTGCCGCCGGTGGCCAACATCAGCGGCCCGAGCGAGGCGCTGGGCGGCGCCACCGTGCTGCTCTCCGGCCAGGGCTCGAGCGATCCGGAAGGCAAGCCACTCAGCTACGCCTGGACCCTGCCAGCCGGGGCCAGCGCCTCGGACCTGACCCAGTCCACCCTGAGTGCCACCCTGCCGCCGACCCCGGCCAGCGACACCCGTTACGGCTTCGTGCTCAAGGTGACCGACGACAAGGGGCTGAGCCGCAGCGCCACCCACGAGATCCTGATCAAGGGCAGCGGCGGCACCACGCCGCCGGATGGCAACCCGCCCTATAAGGAGGGCACCGCCTACAAGGCCGGTGACAAGGTGAGCAACCTGGGGGGCAACTACCAGTGCAAGCCCCATCCCTACACCGGCTGGTGTGCCGGCGCGGCCTGGGCCTACGAGCCCGGCAAGGGCACGGCCTGGAGCGATGCCTGGATCAAGCTGTAACGGCATCTCTGCGCAATAAAAAAGGCCCGTCAGGGCCTTTTTTCATGGGATGAATGCGCTCACAGCGGCTTTTGCCACAGGCTCAGCAGCAGATCCTGCTCCAGCGCGTCCGGCCCCTGGTGGGTGAAGGCGTGACGCTGCTCGCCGCTGGCCCGCCAGCCGAGGCGGCTGGTCTCCAGAATGTGCTCGCGCAGGCCCTGATCCATCTGCATGCTGAACTGGCAGCGCAGCTGACCCATGGGGTCGAGGCCGGCCAGGCTCGGCCAGCTCAGCGGGTGTTCCATGCTGACCGGGTTGAGGCTGACCCTCAGCTGCCACTGATGGCGCGGCCCCGGCTGCAGGTAGAGCAGGTAGCCGCCCGGTGCCAGCCAGTTGACCAGCAGCTCGGTCTTGACCTTGAGATCGTTGACCAGCAGCAGCTGGGCCGTGCCCGGCATGATGGGGGCGCGGGCCGGATCGGCGATGACGAACTGGCCTTCCGGCTGGGCCTTGTTGGCGGCGAAGATGGTGTTCTTGGCGATGTCGACGCCGGCAAACTGCCAGCCCGGCAGCCGTTCGGCCAGGGCGCGGCAGTAGTAGCCCTCGCCGCAGCCCAGGTGGATCAGCTCGCGCGGTTCGAGGGGGGCGAGCAGGCTGGCCATCGCCTCGACCAGCGGCAGCTGGTGGCCCTGTTCCAGGAAGTGGCGCTTGGCGCGCATCAGGGCGCGGCTGTCGCTGTCCTTGGGATTCTTCTTGCCGGGGATGAGATCCAGATAGCCTTCCGGGGCGGGATCGAAGTGGTGCTTGTTGGCGCAGTAGCGCCCCTTGGAGGCGTCATGCAGCTGAAGGGGGCTGCGGCAAATGGGGCATTGAAGGTGCATAGGATCTCTCTTGGCGAAAGCCGTGCTGGCAGGGGCGTTCGGGATTATAGGGGAGGCGATCAGAAAAGGCTGCCGTGGCAGCCTTCTTTATCCGGCGGCCCAGTGCGGGGCCGCCAGTAGCGGGGATCAGCGGGTGCCGAACACCACTATGGTCTTGCCGTGGGCGGAGATCAGCTCCTGCTCTTCGAGCATCTTGAGGATCCGGCCGACGGTCTCGCGGGAGCAGCCGACGATCTGGCCGATCTCCTGACGGGTGATCTTGATCTGCATGCCGTCCGGGTGGGTCATGGCATCCGGCTGTTTGGCCAGGTTCAGCAGGGTCTGGGCGATCCGGCCGGTCACGTCCAGGAAGGCGAGGTTGCCGACCTTCTGGCTGGTGTGCTGCAGCCGCTTGGCCATCTGGCCGGAGAGGCGCATCAGGATTTCCGGGTTGACCTGGATCAGCTGGCGGAACTTCTTGTAGGAGATCTCGGCCACTTCGCAGGAGCCTTTGGCACGCACCCAGGCGGAACGCTCGGGATTCTCGTTCTCCTCGAACATGCCCATCTCGCCCAGGAAGTCGCCCTGGTTCAGATAGGAGAGGATCATCTCCTTGCCTTCATCGTCCTTGATCAAGACGGCCACAGTGCCCTTGACGATGTAGTAGAGGGTTTCCGCCTTCTCACCCGCGTGGATCAGGGTGCTCTTGGCGGGATACTTATGAATGTGGCAGTGCGACAAGAACCATTCCAGGGTGGGATCGCTTTGCGGTTTGCCAATGACCATGAGAATTCCTCTGTAGTGTCTTTTTATGGACTCGTGCGTCCGGGCAAGCTGCCAACCTTGCCATTCCTTGTATTAGTCGCAGTAGGATAAGAGCCTTTGTCTGTGCTGACAAGGCTTTGAGGGCTTTTGCCAGCTCCCCTTGCAACCCCTGCTGCGCTCCGTTCGCCATTGTAAGGAAGCTGAGGGCATCAGATGTTGATTTTGATCTAGTTAGCCCGGAAGTTCGTGAAAATGGCGGATATGTGCCGCTGTCGCGCCGTCTGGGGTATGCTATGTCGGTCAGATCTGTCGTCATCAAGAGGAAAAGTGAAATGAAAGCCAAGGTCAGCTGGGTGGAAGGCATGAAGTTTGTGGGCGAGAGTGAGTCCGGTCACCAGGTGATCCTGGACGGCGCCAACCCCGGCGAGGGTGCCAGCCCGATGGAGATGATCCTGCTGGCGGTGGGTGGTTGCAGCTCAATTGATGTGGTCTCCATTCTGGAGAAGGCGCGTCAATCCGTGACCGCCTGTCATGTGGAGCTGGCCGGAGAGCGGGCTGACTCGGTACCGCGGGTGTTCGAGAAGATCCACCTCAACTTCGTGGTGACCGGCAAAGGGCTGGCCGAGAAACAGGTGGCCCGCGCGGTGGATCTGTCGATGGAAAAATATTGTTCAGTTTCCCTGATGTTGGAAAAAGCGGTAGAAATTACCCATAGTTATCAAATTGTTGAAGCCTGATAGCCGTGATTATTCCGATCGAATAACGCCATGACATAAGGAAAGTGCAATGAAAAAAATGATAGTGTTGCTCCCCCTGCTGGGACTGGCGGCCTGCAGCATGCCGCAGCCGACCCAATACCAGTTCAGCCAGTACCAGTGTGGTGAAGAGATGCTGGCCGTGACCTATGACGCCCAGGCCGACATGGTGCAGTTCCCCTATGCCGGCGTCTACCACAAGCTGGGCCGGGTCGAGGCGGAGTCCGGTGCCAAGTATTCCGACGGTGTCACCACCTTCTGGAACCAGGAGAAGCAGGCCATCCTCAGCCAGAAAGGGGTAACCCTGCTGACTTGCCAGCGCAAGTGACTGTCATGGTGTGATCGCAACGGCCTGCTCGATGCAGGCCGTTTTGCATTTAAGGAAGAGCTCAGCGGGTGGGCAGGGAGTCGAGCATCTTGGCGGCCAGCTGCCGGCTCAGCTGCTGGCGATCCCCTTCGGCGATGGCCACGTCGCTGGCCAGGGAGATGGCGCTGCTCCACACCGCCTGCTGGGTACGCCGGTCGAGCAGCACGATGGCCAGGGTCCCCTTGCGGGCATCGGCCTTGGCCTGCAGCCCGGGCGTCATGCCGAGGCGGGCGAAGATCTCGCCGTCGCTCAGATCCTTGCTGCCGGCCACCCCGATGGCGACCCAGAGGTCGGCCTCGTCGAGGGGCACGCTCTGCCACCCCTTGCTGCCCAGCGCCTGGTTGACCGCCTGCTGGACCGGCTCCAGCCAGCCCTCGGCGCTGTCGCCGGCATACTGGAACTGCTCGGCCAGCGCATAGCGCGGCGTCGCCCCGAACGGCCAGCTGGCCGCCGGGCGCACCACCATGGTGCCCGCCTCCAAGGTCGGTGCAGCGGGGCCGCTGCTGCAGCCGCCCAGCAGGGCGGCCAATCCCACAGAGATAAATGCTAACCGCATCGTCAGCTCCTTGGCTCAGGTGATCTTGCCGGTTTCGAGCAGCTGCTGGATCAGCGGGCGCAGGATCAGCTCCATTGCGAAGCCCATCTTGCCGCCCGGCACCACTATGGTGTTCATCCGCGACATGAAGGACCCGTC
Source organism: Aeromonas sp. QDB20 (assembly GCF_027707805.1). NCBI lineage: Bacteria > Pseudomonadati > Pseudomonadota > Gammaproteobacteria > Aeromonadales > Aeromonadaceae > Aeromonas > Aeromonas sp. QDB20. The sequence continues at coordinate 124,469 of NZ_JAPCJC010000010.1, forward strand.
GATCATCGACAACAGGTAGGGGAAGTCCACCTGCTTGATGCCGCGAAACCGTATCACCAGCATACTCTCGTCCAGGCTCGGGATCACCTTGGCGCTGAAGGGGTTGGAGGTGTCCACCGTCGGCACCCGCTGGAAGTTGATGTGGGTGCGGGAGAACTGGGGGGTGATGAAGTTGATGTAGTCATCCATGGAGCGGACGATGGAGTCGGTGACCGCCTCGCGCGAATGGCCGCGCTCCGAGGTGTCGCGAATGAGCTTCTGGATCCACTCCAGGTTGACGATGGGCACCACCCCGATGAGAAAGTCCACGTGGCGGGCCACGTTGTGATCCTCGGTGACCACGCCGCCGTGCAGCCCCTCGTAGAACAGCAGGTCGGTGTCGTTCGGCAGGTTCTGCCAGGGGGTGAAGGTGCCCGGCATCTGGTTGAATGGCACCGCCTCGTCGAAGCTGTGCAGGTAGCGCCGATACTGGCCGCTGCCGTTCTGGCCGTACTCCTGGAAGAAGCTCTCCAGCAGGCCGAAGTCGTTCGCCTCGGGGCCGAAATAGCTGATGTGGCGCCCCTGTTCGCGCGCCTTGCGGATCGCCACGTCCATTTCCGGGCGGGTGTAGCGGTGAAAACTGTCCCCTTCCACCACGGCCGCCTGATATCCGAGCTGATGAAACATGGAGCGAAAGGCGATGGTGGAGGTGGAGGTGCCGGCACCGGACGAACCGGTAACCGCAATGATGGGATGCTTGGCCGACATAGAATTCTCTCTTCCTTGGGAGTTTCCGTTATAAGGGCATGTTCCGAGTACGGTCAAGTGTGCGGTCTGACAGTACCGCCGCGCAACTGCTTCGCTGGCGTGCCAGCATCGGCGGTAGACGAAAAAAGGGCTGCCATGGCAGCCCTTGCGACAAACAAGAGAAAAACTAGTCTGCCTGCTTGTTGCCAGCCGCAGGCTTGATCCCCACCAGCACGGCCCCCAGCAGGATAAACAGCACTCCGAGCGCCTTGCCCGGCTCCAGCGGCTCGGCGAAGAGCGGGATGTTGACCGCCAGCAGGTAGACCAGCGCATAGCTGGTGCTGAGCAGGGGGTAGGCGATGTTGAGCGGGGTGGAGTGCAGCGCCGCCAGCCAGCAGAGCAGCGACAGGGCATAGCAGCCGATGCCGGCCAGGATCACCAGCAGCGGCAGCGGATGGGCCAGCATCAGGGCGAGATCCGGCTGCCAGGCCGGCAACTGGATTGCTCCCCACTTCATGCCGAGCTGGGCCACCGTCACCAGCACTATGCTGCCGAGCACGTAGAGATACCCCTTCAGCGCCTGCTGATGGCCGCCGCTCATAGCAAACCTCCCAGCAGCAGGGCGCCCACTATGATGGAGCCCACCCCCAGCCAGTTGTGGTAGCTGATCTGCTCGTGAAAGAACAGTCTGGAGCCCACCAGCACCAGCACCAGATTGATGCTGAGCATGGGGTAGGCCATGCCGAGCGGCAGCCGCTGCAGCAGGTAGATCCAGAGCAGCATGCCGCTGCCGAGGGCCGCCACGCTGGCGATGAGCCAGGGGGAACGCAGCTTCTGCCAGTGGTTGCAGGGGCGGCGCTGCCAGCTGATGACCGCCTGCTTTTGCAGCATCTGGCCGCTGCAGGTCAGCAGACACACCAGCAACAGCAGCAGTATGTCCATCACTGGGCCCCGTGGTAGATGAGCAGGGTCAACCGGTGGCTGACGATGGTCTCGTCGGCGGGGGGCACGGGCCCTGTGTTGCCGTCGCGATCCGTCTTCATCAGCAGGGCTACCTGGCCATTTTTACGCGCCTGTGCCAGCCAGGCCGGGAAGTCGGCGCGGGCCACGTAGCGTCCCGCTGCATCCGGGTAGCTGAGGCCGTAATGGACCTCGCCCTTGCTGTCGAACAGGTTGATCTCGCTGCGCCGGGTGCCCCAGGCGAGGGAGGAGGCCAGCCCGACGTCGTTGGCCAGCAGGGTGCCTGACTTCATCAGCACGGCCTGGTTGGCCTCGATGAAGCGCTCCGGCAGCTTGGAGTCGATCAGCGATTGCGGCAGTGCCCAGGGCAGGCCGATGGCCAGCACCATGGGGCAGAGCGCGCTCAGGGTCCAGCGCTGGCTGATGGCCTTGAGCTGAACGAAGCCGAGCAGACTCCAGCCGGCGAAGATGACCATGGCCACCGCCAGCGCACCGTGATCCTCCTCGCCATAGACGGCGTGACGGGGGGAGAAGGCCAGCACCGCCATCACGATCAGGCCGATGAGGCCGAACAGGCCGTTCAGCCAGGCGTTGACCTTGAAGGCCCGCTCTTTGCCCTCCTTGAGCAGATCGACGGCGCTGGCGGCCATCAGCATGGCCAGCGGGGCGAAGCAGGGCAGTATGTAGGTGAGCAGCTTGCCCTTGGCCACGCTGAAGAAGAGGAAGGGCAACACCACCCAGGCCAGCAGGTAGAGGGTCTCCGGGTTTATCTTGCGCTCCTGCCAGCCCTTGCGTAGGGCGCCGGGCAGCAGGCCGAGCCAGGGCAGGGTGCCGAGCAGCCCCATGGGCAGGTAGTACCAGAAGGGGGCCTTGTGCTGGGCGTTGTCGGCGGCGAAGCGCTGGATGTGCTCAATCCAGAAGAAGTAGTGCCAGTAGTCCGGCTCGCGCAGGTGCACGGCGATGGCCCAGGGGGCTGCCAGCAGGGCCGCGCTCAGGATGGCCAGCGGCCCGAAGCGCACCAGCTCGAGCAGGCGGCGCTGATAGATGACGTAGGGCACTATGACCACCACCGGCACCGCCAGGGCGATGAAGCCCTTGGTGAGAAAGCCCATGCCGCAGGCGAGGCCGAACAGCAGATAGCCACCGACCCGGCTGGCAAGGGAACCCTCCTTGCGGATGATGTAGAAGCTCACCATGGCGGCGTTGAGCCAGAGGGTCACCATGGCGTCCAGTACGCTGTAGGTGCCGATGCCGTAGACGATCAGCAGCGACAGATAGATGAGCCCGGCGAGGAAGGCCTTGCGCCGGCACTGCCACAGCTGCAGGGCGAACCAGAAGATGAGCACGGCACTGAGGCCGGTGGCGGCGGCCGAGGCGAAGCGCACGGCGAAGTTGGTGTCACCGAACAGCTGCTGGCTGATGCTGTTGAACCAGTAGCCGGCGATGGGTTTCTCGAAGTAGCGCAAGCCCAGGAAGTGGGGGACCACCCAGTCTCCGGTGCTCACCATCTCCCGGCTTATTTCGGCGTAGCGGTTTTCGTCCGGACTCCAGAGCGGCCGCTGGTCGAGCGGCAGCAGGTAAAAGAAGAGAAAGAACAGGGGCAGGGCCCACTTGGTCAACGTCATGACATCCTCTGTTGCATGGTGTGATTAGCGCGATGTTAGTCCTGCCACCCGAGGTGGCGTCATTCATTTCAGGCCTCGGCCTTGCAGCCGAGCCAGCCTTCCCGCCCGGGCAGGGTGCCGCGCACCAGCCGGCCGGTGGGCAGCGTGGTCGGGTCCGATGGTAACAGATCCCCGAGCGGCACGAAGCGGATGCCGCGCGCCCTGGCGTCGCCGAGCAGGGCATCGAACTGATCCGCCATCACGATCCCTTCCACTTCGGCATGGATGGTGTAGACGTGGGGGCCCTGCGCCGGCGGGGTCGCCAGCTGATCCAGCAGGAAACGGTTGAATCCGTCGACCGTCACCTGATGGCCCACCACCTCGTCGAAGGTGGGCAGGTTGACCGGGATCTGCGGGGTGCCGGGACGGCCATCCTGCAGCAGGGGCCGGAACAGGCCGCTGCCGCGACAGTCGCTGTTGTAGCGAAAGCCGAACTGCTCCTTGGCCTGGGTGGTGAGCGGGTCGGCCCGCCAGCCGGCGGCGGCGGAGCAATCCACTTCGCGCCCCAGGATCTGGTTGAGTGCATCCACCCCGAGCCGGGTCTGACGAATCAGCTCGGCTTCGTCCCAGCGGCCGGTGTTGGCCTGCCAGCCGTGGTGATCCCAGGCGTGCAGCCCCACCTCGTGGCGGGCGCTGTCGGTGTCGCGCATCAGGGAGCCGAGCTGCTTGCCGATGGACTTGCCGGGCCAGGCGGTGCCGGCCAGCAGGATGTCCAGCCCATAGAGGGATGCTGCGTTGGAGCGCAGCATCTTGAGCAGAAAGCGGGGTTTTAGCAGGCGCCACAAGTGGCGCCCCATGTTGTCCGGTCCGACCGAGAAGAAGAAGCTCCCCTTGACCTGATGCTTGTCGAGCAGTTGCAGCAGGCGGGGCACCCCGTCACGGGTCCCCCTGAAGGTATCGACGTCGATCCGCAGACCTACCTCAGTCATGCTCGACTCCCGTGGTGACCGCCCCTTGCAGGAAGAAGTCCAGGGTGTTGCCTATGGTCTGTTCCATCTCGATGGTCGGTTCCCAGTCCAGCAGGCGGCGGGCATTGGCGATGCTCGGCCGGCGGTGGGAGACGTCCTGATAGCCGTCGCCGTAGAAGGATTTGCTCTCCACCAGCTTGAAGCCGGCGAACGGCGGGAACTGGTCGCGCAGCGGGTGATCCTCGAACTTGGCGAGCAGGATCTCGGCCATCTGCTGGATGCTGGCCTCGTTGTCCGGGTTGCCGATGTTGATGATCTGGCCGTCGCAGCGGTTCCCCTTGTTCTCGATGATGCGGAACAGGGCCTCGATGCCGTCCTCGATGTCGGTGAAGCAGCGCTTCTGGGCGCCACCGTCCACCAGCTGGATCGGGGTGCCGTCCACCAGGTTGAGGATCAGCTGGGTGATGGCGCGGGAGCTGCCGATGCGGGCGGAGTCCAGGCTGTCCAGACGCGGCCCCATCCAGTTGAAGGGGCGGAACAGTGTGAAGTTGAGCCCCTCTTTCTTGCCGTAGGCCCAGATGACGCGATCCAGCAGCTGCTTGGAGACCGAGTAGATCCAGCGCTGTTTGTTGATGGGGCCGACGATGAGGCGGGAGCTGTCTTCATCGAAGCTGTGATCGTCGCACATCCCGTACACCTCGGAGGTGGAGGGGAAGATGATGCGCTTGTGGTACTTCACGCAGTAGCGGACGATCTTGAGGTTCTCCTCGAAGTCGAGCTCGAACACGCGCAGCGGGTTGCGGGTGTACTCGATGGGGGTGGCGATGGCCACCAGCGGCAGGATCACGTCGCACTTCTTGATGTGGTACTCGATCCACTCGGTGTGGATGCTGATGTCCCCCTCCACGAAGTGGAAGTTGGGGTGACCGATGAAACGATCCACCGCACTGGAGCCGATGTCGAGGCCATACACCTCGTAGCCGCCATCCTGGAGCAGGCGCTCGGTCAGGTGGTTGCCGATGAAGCCGTTGACGCCGAGGATCAGCACCCGGGTCAGCCGCGCCTTGCGCAGGGCATTGCTCGCCTTGGCGCCGATCTTCATCCCTTCCACCAGCCCCAGTTCACGGGCCAGCTGGGCGCCGCGTACATAGAGACCCCCTTCGGCCTGACCGGCAACGATCTCCAGCACTCCTTCACCGCAGGCGATGCGCAGCGGCTCCTGGCTCAGGATGGTGCCCGGCTGCTTGTCGCTCTGCTGGGCCAGCCAGTGGCTCTTCCACACCGTCAGCTTGCGATCGCCGGCGAAGCTGAAGGCGCCCGGGTAGGGCTGGGTGACGGCGCGCACCAGGTTGTGCAGTTCGCGGGCCGGGCGGTGCCAGTGCAGCTCGCCATCGGCCGGGGTGCGGCGGCCATAGTAGCTGGCCTTGCTCTCATCCTGCGGGGTGAGGCGGATGTCGCCGGCGCGCAGCTTGGGCAGCTCCTGCTCCAGCAGCGCCCGGGCGGCGAGACGCACCTTGCCGTGCAGGGTCAGCGCTGTGTCGTCGTCGGCAATGGTCACCGCCTGCTGGGCGACGATGGCACCGGCGTCGGGCTTGGCGGTCATCTGGTGCAGGGTGATGCCGGTCTGGGTCTCACCGTTGACCAGGCACCAGTTGATGGGGGCGCGGCCGCGGTAGGCGGGCAGCAGAGAGCCGTGCAGGTTGAAGGCGCCGACGGTCGGGATGTCGAGGATCGCCTGCTTGAGCATGTTGCGGTAGTAGAAGGAGAAGAGGGCCTGGGGCGCCAGCTCCTGAATGCGCTCGATCCAGAGCGGGTGGTTCACGTCCTCGGGGGAGTAGACCGGCAGGTTGTGCTCGGCGCAGAGCTGGGCGACCGAGCCGAAGAAGCGGTTCTCGCCCGGATCGTCGGCGTGGGTGAAGACGGCCTGGATCTCGTAGCCTGCCTCGAGCAGGGCCTCGATGCCGGTGCAACCGATATCGTGATAAGCAAAGACGACGACTTTCATTGTTCAGCTTCCTGTTGCGAAGGGGTGGTGGCGGTGCGCACGATCCGGTGGATGAAGTAGCGGGGACGGGCGCGCACGTCTGTGTACATGCGGCCTATGTACTCTCCCAGCAGCCCCATGCCCAGCAGCTGCACGCCGACAAAGGTGAAGAGAATGGCAAAGAGGGTGAAGACGCCATCGGCGGCCCAGTCGGCGCCCAGAATGAGGCGCATCAGGATCAGCAGGATGGAGAAGACGAAACCAATACCCGCCACCACGCTGCCGACGATGCTGAGCAGACGCAGCGGGGTGGTGGTCATGCAGGTGACCAGGTCATACATCAGGTTGATGAGGTGCATCAGCCCGTATTTGGACTCGCCGTGGGCCCGCTCTGCATGGCCCACTTCCAGCTCTATGGTGCGGCGAGCGAAGCTGTTGGCCAGGATGGGGATGAAGGTGCTGCGCTCCTGGCAGCAGAGCATGGCGTCGATGATGTGGCGGCGGTAGGCCCGCAGCATGCAGCCGTAGTCGCTCATGTGCACACCGGTGGCCTTTTGCACCGACTTGTTGATGAGCTTGGAGGCGGTCTTGCGAAACCAGGAGTCCTGCCGGTTGCGACGCATGGTACCCACCACGTCATAGCCCTGCATGGCGGCCTCCACCAGGCGGGGGATCTCCTCCGGCGGGTTCTGCAGATCCGCATCCAGGGTGATCACCAGATCCCCCTTGGCGGTCTCGAAGCCGGCCATGATGGCGGCGTGCTGACCGTAGTTGCGGTTGAGCAGCACCCCGACCAGCTTGCTGCCCTCGCGGGCGGCGGCTTCGCTGATGAGCTCGGTGGAGCCGTCATGGCTGCCGTCGTCGATGAGGATCACTTCGTAATCCTGCGACAGCTGATCGCAGGCGGCGGTGACCCGGCTCAGCAGCACGGGCAGGCTGGCCTCCTCGTTGTAGACGGGGATGACCACCGAAACCAGCTTGATGTCAGTGTTGTTCACGTTTGGTTACTCCAATATGTCGATAAGGGCCGCGACCACGCGGTCAACGTCGGCCAGCGTCATGTCCGGGAAGAGTGGCAGGGTGCACAGGCGTGAGGAGTTCCACTCGGTATGGGGCAGACTGAGGGTCGGGTAGCGTTCGCGGTAGTACTTCTGGGTATGGGCTGCCCGAAAGTGCAGACCGGTGCCGATGCCACGTTCCTGCAGCGCCTGCATCAGCTGATCCCGATCGAGGCCGCAGCGCTCGGGGTCGACCCGCACCATGAACAGGTGCCAGGCGTGCAGGTGGGGGTAGCCTGGCACGGCGAGGGGGGCCAGCGGCAGGCCGGCCAGCCGCTCCTGGTAGCGGGCCACCAGTTCGGCCCGTTTGGCATTGAGCTCGGGCAGGCGTGCCAGCTGCACCAGGGCGATGGCGGCGTTGATGTCGGCCAGGTTGTATTTGAAGCCCGGGGTGATCACCTCCGCCTGCGGCTTGCGGCCCAGGCTCATGCGATCAAAGGCATCCACTCCCAGGCCGTGGAATTTGAGCATCCGCACCTTGTCTGCCAGCGCCTTGTCGTCGGTCACCAGCATGCCCCCTTCGGCGCAGGTCATGTTCTTGATGGCGTGGAAGGAGAAGATGGCGGTGCCGCTGGCGCCGATCCAGCGCTCCCGATAGCGGGTACCGACCGCGTGGGCGGCATCTTCGATGACCGGAATACCGTGCCGGCCGGCCAGCTCGAGGATGGGGTCCAGGTCGATGGGGGCACCGGCATAGTGCACCGGGATGATGGCCTTGGTCCTGGCGGTGATGAGCGGGGCGATCAGCTCGGCGCTGGTCATCAGGGTATCCGGGTCCACGTCGGCGAAGACCGGCTCGGCCCCCAGCAGGGTGATGATGTTGATGGTGGAGACCCAGGTCTGGGAGGGGGTGATCACCTCGTCTCCCGGGCCTATGCCCAGCGCCATCAGGGTGACGTGCATACCGGCGGTGGCGGAGCAGAGGGCAACGGCATGCTGGCAACCGAAGGTGTGGCAGAATTGCTGCTCCAGTTCATGATTCTTCGGGCCCGTGGTGATCCAGCCCGATTTCAATACATCACAGACAGCACTTCGCGAATTCAACTTCGAAGTGCGACACTCGCCTATGCCGCCTGACGGTACTCTTCGAATACCTTGACAGGCTGCC